>NZ_JAGGRO010000017.1:0-97853 GCF_018612805.1 Halomonas sp. ISL-56
GAGTTGGAGACCGCCCAGTTAGGTATTTAGATGGATCAGGGAGCAGTGATCAAACATTGGGTGACGAATGAACCGGTGCGGATGGAGGCGCTTACTATAGCGGCTGCTCAGAGACTGCCGGGTTGGTGCCTCGCTGCTGGGTTCGTTAGAAATTTGGTGTGGGACAAGCTACATGATTTTTCAGCGAGTACACCGCTAAACGACATTGATTTAATTTATTTCGATTTACACGACACCAGCGATTCTCGTGATCGGGAAATTGAAGGCGAGTTAAGGGCCGCTTTGAAGCTCCCGTGGTCGGTAAAGAATCAGGCCAGAATGCACGAGCGGAATATGGATCGTCCATATACCTCAACTGAAGATGCTATGAGTTTTTGGGTTGAAGTAGAGACTGCCGTAGGTGCTTCTTTGGCTGATGATGGAGAAGTCATTATTGTGGCTCCCTTTGGTGTTAAGCCACTGTTTGACTATACCGTCACATTAAATCCCAAAAGGCCAAAGCGAGCAGATTTTGAGGCACGTATATATAGCAAACGGTGGCTGCAAACCTGGCCAAAATTGGTCGTAAATACGGTACTTCCCACGACAATCAATTGTGTTCGGGGCTAGCGCTTGCCGAGAGCATCATCAACAAGGAGGAAGTGGTGCAAACTTGCGAAACGGAAAGGCTATTTATACGGACATTATCCCTAGATGATGTTCCCGAGCTGACCACCATCCTCAGCGATCCTGAGGTGATGAAATACTCGATCCGTGGCGTTTGCGATGAAGCGGCGACCCGGCGGTTTATTGAATGGTGTTTGAAGAGCTATGCCTCTCACAGTATCGGGCCGTTGGCATTGGTAGAAAAGGTTTCCGGTAAGCTTGTCGGCTTTTGCGGTGTCGGTACCGAAGAGGTAAATGGCGTTGAGGAGATCGGTTTAGGGTATCGGCTAGCCAAACAGTACTGGAGTAAAGGTCTGGCGTCTGAAGCAGTGCAAGCGGTGCTCAATGATGCATTTAGTCAAAAGCAACTATCGTCGGTGGTGGCGATTATTGAGCCTGAGAATATTGCGTCACTTAAGGTTGCAGCAAAAGCAGGGTTTTCTACGTTCGACATCTATGACTTCCATGGCCGCCCAGTGAGGTTGTATCGGTTAAATCAGAGTCAGTGGGACGCACTTCATACTAAGGGCATGAACGCGACAATTGCACGATGAGTAGCCCCAAGAGTTGGAGACCGTCAGCTGACTCGATTATGCCAGTACCCTGGCTTTCTCGAATGATGGGCGAAAGCAACAATGGTAATTGTTTGGTTATTGACCACAGTCACAAGGGAAAAAGGAAATTGTTGAAGGATCAAACCCTTTGCGCCAAGTTTTCTTGCTTGGCCTATCCCATCAAAATTAGTTCCTTATCAGAGCTCGGGCACGTTCAATGGCTTCGCTTACTTCTAACGATTCGGTTTTGCCAGATTCCAGATTATTGATTCTGCGACATATCTCCTCGTCCCAGGCTTCCGATACACTGATTTCAGCCATACCGTCCAAGCTTGCAACCAAATCATGAGCGAGTTTAGCCCGTTCCTTCTCCGATAGAGTCATTGCTTCGCTCGTGATAGTTTCGAGTTGCGCTGTATTCATTTTTTCACTCAGCCTTGTGAAACGGCAATGTCAAAATCATGCAGTAAATTAGACCTGATGACAAGGCCATCAAGCCCGTCTATAGACTGGTGTTGGAGCCACATTATCGGCCCTGATAGCGGATTATGCGTCGAAGAGAATTCAATGCCAAAGGTCATACTGAAAGGATTTATTATCGTCCCCCAACAGGATCTGGATGCCGTTAAAGCAGAGCTCATCAACCATAAGCGGTTAACCCTGGCTGAGCCAGGCTGCCTCGTTTTTGAGGTTGTTCAATGCACTACAAATCCCTATCGATTCGATGTGTATGAGGAATTTTTAAATCGAGAATCTTTTGCGTTTCATCAAGTTAGAGTGAAAGCTTCCGCGTGGGGGAAGATATCAGCCAATGTTGAAAGGCATTACAGTCAGTAAGCCGCTGGGTAGCTAAACCCCAGCGGCTATATCAACGTCCAATGTTGAATCAATTAGCCGCACTTCTTACCAGCATTTCTCAAACTCATTGCGTAAATAATAAACATGGTCAGTGACCCCAGCACAAAGCACCATACGCCTACGGTTGCATAGATCGCGCCTGCGGGAAGAAATAAAAGACTGCCAAAGAAGAAAAATAAGCTTGATAAGAGACCGAGTAGATTGGGTAGCTGTTGACGCTGCGTCGTCTCACTGTTCATTTTATTTCCTTGTCTGCAATATTACTTTCAAGTGCTTCACCGGGTTTAAATACTGATGTCGGGGGCAAACTGAAAGCCCACCGATACTCGATTCCAGCTGTTGATTTGAACAATAATGGCGGTGAGGTCAATCAGCCCTGGCTCGCCAAACGCATCTAGTGCGTTTTGATAGTCGCTGTCACTCACAGCTTGCTGGCTGACAAGTGTGAGCGCTTCTGCCCAGGCGAGTGCGGCGCGCTCTTGTGTGCTGAAGCAGGGAGCTTCACGCCATGCAGGCAATACGTCCAGGCGAACCTGGTGCTCGCCGTCGTCTCTGGCCTCTTGCGAATGCATGTGCTGACAAAAGCAGCAGTGATTAATTTGCGAAACACGCAGTTTTACTAAGTGGATTATCGAGCGATTAACCGTTGAGTCTGAAGTAATGTTACCTAATGCGGTGAGGTGCTTAGCTAGGCTTGGGCAAAGACGATATACCGTCTGTTGAGACATACGAGTAGACATTTAGGAGACCTCGATGAGTAAGTTGAGGGCTCAGCTTAACGTTGAGGTTTTTTTATGCCTTGTAAATTTGCGACAGTTTGCGTTTGCGATAGGCGGCGGGCGTTTCATAGGCGAGTGATTGGAAGGCGTGGGTGAAGTGAGCTTGGTCATAGTAGCCGCATTGCAGCGCTATTTCCGCTAGGGGCAGTGTGGTTGCCAGCAGACCTTGCCGGGCACGGTTGAGTCGGGCATAGGCGACTAATTGGCCTGGGGTAACGCCCACCTCGCGTTTTAATTTGCGCTCCAGGGTGCGGCGCGTAAACCCTAGCGTGGCGCCTAACTGCTGGGGTGGAAGCTGTAGCTCTCCAATGGCTTGAACAAGCGAAGTGATACGGCTATTGGCAGGTGGCTGGCTTTTTAGTCGATCTAGCAGCCATGTTTCCAGCAGTCGTAAGCCTTGCTGTGAGTCCGATTGGTAAAGGCGCTCTACCACGGGCATTAATCCTTGCAACTTTAATTTTTGCAAACTTAGTGCTTCAAGCTCGTTTTCCAAGCGATGGTATGTATCTGTGAATGCTTCGGGTAGTAAGCCCAGCAAGCTGTGGGCACCTGCAGCTCTAAAACGAATGCCCAAACAGGGGGTGGTCGTATCGAGCGTCTCTATCAACGTTCGCCTGTTGAAACAGAGCGTGATGACAGGGTGGGAACTGGCGAGCTTTATGCTAAGACTAGCCCCGGCATCGGGGTAGAATTTTTCGGTTCTGGGCTCGGTGAGGTGACCAGGGCCTCCCATTGACCAAAAGCATTGAACCCAGGGGGTTAATCGCTTATCAGGCAGACGATACCGAAAGTTTAGATAGTTAGCGTTGCCTGGCAGGATAAGGTTGGTCATGGTGTCAATCAGCGAGAAGTTTTATTAATGATAGCCTCTTATTGACTCAATCAGGCCGTTTTTGGGAGCTGGCCCGCCGCCATACGCTAGGCGGTGCTTTTTCCTGGCGTGCCCATACGCGCCTTAGCTGGCGCTCATCTCCGAATCCGGACGCTTCGGCTATGCGCGCTAGCGTCCAGGTCGTTTCGGTCATTAACGCTTTGGCACGCTGCAAGCGTAATCCCGTGATGTAGTCGCCCACCAGCATGCCGGTGAGACTTTTGAATTGGCGCCGAAAATGCCGCTCGCTCATGGCTGCCTGAGCCGCCAATGTTTCGATACGCCAGGTCTGCGAGGGCGCGGCGCATATGGCATCTTGAACGCGATGCAGCCGCTCATCCACATGATTGCGACCCTCAAGCCAGGCGCCCAGTTGAGGTTCCTGACCACTGCGACGCAGATACAGCACCATCTCCCTTGCAACCGCCAGGGCCAGCGAGTGTCCACACGCGCGGGTAAGCCAGTAGAGCATGGTATCAATACCGGTTGAGATCCCCGCGCTGGTTAAGTAGCGCCCATCCTCAATAAAGATACAGTCGCTCTGTACTTTTGCCCTGGGGGCTTTAAGGCGTAACTGTTCGATGAGAGCGTGGTGGGTGGTGCAGCGTCGCCCCTCTAATAGCCCCGCATCCGCAAGTAATAGCGTGCCGGAGCAAACGGTCATTAGCGTATCTGCATATCGGGCGTTCGCCTTGAGCCAACCGACACACTCTTGTTGCGCCAATGGCTCAAGGCTATTGCGGTATTGCCCCGGAATCAGCAGTAAATCTTGAGGAGCAAGCTGTTCGGGTAATGGGTCAATGCCGCTAAGGGTTAGCGGCCCTAACCACTGCATGGCCGTTTTGGGGCCTATATAGCGCACCTGAACGTCTATAGAGAGCCGGTCAGCACACTGCAAAACCTGAAGTGGGCCAATCAAATCGAGCGGCACCTGGCCGGGCATCATCAGCACCGCAATCTGCAAGGTTTTAGCTCTTGCAGATTGCAGCTGGCTAGTTTGTTGCTCTTCACTCACGCGTATTTTGCCATTCGTTGATCATGTCATGTGTACTGATAATACGTGCAAAGCGGCCTTCCAGTACCAGTTCGGTGCGGGCTTTAATCTCATCGGCTGACCAGGTGACGCCGTGGCGCGTCATGGGGAAGGTGAGGGTAGCATCGCTGATAAAGTCGACGCTAAAGCCTAAATCTGACGCCACCCGTGCGGTGGTTTCACAACATTGCTCGGTGCGAATACCGCTAATCGCCAGCCGCTCAATGCCGCGCTCCCTTAACCAGCCTTCAAGCGAGGTATCGGTGAAGGCGTTATGGACACGTTTATTGTAGGTCACCGTCACTTCATCGTTAAAGCCATCAAGCGGACGAATCAGGCCATTATCAGGGTCGAAAGCTCCTTGGCTGCCAAGCTCTTCATGCAGAATGCGAACTACGGGAATATTGTTTGCCTGTGCGGCGTTCAGCACTGCACGTTGCTTGGGGCGCCACGCCTGAGCCATCGATTCTACCCAGTAATCGCGGGCGGGGAAGGAGGCTTGAACGTCAATTAATAGCAGCGCCGTTTTAGACTGGATCATGGCTAATCTCATCGTGTGGAAGTGAGATTACAGATTAGCTGTTATACATTCTGCCAACGATGCGTTGTCCGGTCACAAAGGGGGCAGATTCGGCCATGTCTAGGCATTGTCTTCTAGTTAACACCACGGCAAAGGGAGATCCCAGGCGCAAGTAGGGGTTATTTCTTCACGCAGACAAAAATAGCGTTTCCAGAGGTCGTATCCCAGGGCTTGATGGTCTCGTAGTTGTGCTCAAACACGTGCACTTCAAAGTAAGGCGCTAGCAGGGCAGTTAACTCCGCAAAATTGACCGCCACCATGGGGTGTTCGTCGTTCCACACTTGCTTCGCGTCTGCATTGGCTTTCTCAATGCTCAGCCTAAGTGACTGTTTTTCGCCTTGACCGCTGTAGTGCCATCCAGAGCGGAAGGTAAATAAATCGTTTGCTTGTTTGGCGGTGTGCTTAACAAATAAATCGTTATTGATTTTGTCTTTATCGACCGCGTTAAAACAGAAAATACCGCCGGATGCTAGCGCGCGATGCGCGCTGGATATACACGCTGTGAGCTTTTCAATCCCATCGTTGTAGTGGATGGAGTACAAAAAGCAGGTGATTAAGTCGCTGGGTTCACCAACCTCAAAATGACTCATGTCTTGGCGCGTGAACTGAGCTTCTGGGCAACGCGCGGCGGCGATATCCAGCATAGGTTGATTAAAATCCAGCCCGTTGCTTTGGTATCCAGCGTCGATGAAATGGCGCACATGTGGGCCGGTGCCACAGGCTAAATCCAGGTGCGTAGTTCCGCCGTTACCGAACATCTGATGCAGTCTGCGAATGGCATTGCTTTGTGCTCGGTAGTCGATATCCACGCACATCAAATCGTAGTAGCCAGAAAGGTCGGTATAGAGGGCGTTGGCGGACATAGTGACCTAATAGTGGCAACTGAAAAATGGTGGGTGGCGCATAGTAAACGAGCGGGTAGGGTTTTAGAAGCGTGTACGGCAGGCAGCATTGGTGTTAGTCAAATACCTTCTGTGGCCCTAAAGAAATCCTGACGTTTACCGATATATAACTAAGGCCATGAAGATTTCTCTGGTCGTTGCTAAATGCCAAGAGACCCTGCTATGCCTAAAACGCTGATCTTTATTTTTGTTACCTTGTTTCTCACGCTACCCTCCCAAGCTTATGCACACACCAGTGATGCAGAGGCGGCGGCGTTGGCGTGGCTGGAGGCCATTGATAGTGGCCAGTATGAACAGGCATGGGAATCTTCATCTCCGCTACTAAAGAAGCCGCTTTCGCCGCACATGTTAGAACGTACGATTGGGGCGGCGCGTCGCGACTTTGGGGCCGTTCAATCGCGTCGGCGAGTGGGCGTTGTCCGTGAAACGTCTATGCCAGGAGCTCCACGAGGCGACTATGCAGTGCTAACCTTTCAGACACGCTTCGAGAACAAACCTCAAATCACTGAGACCATCACTCCTCACTTGGAAGAGGGCACTTGGCGGGTAAGCGGCTATTATGTGAACTAATCGTTTCTGCATAATGGTTAACCACACTGCATGAATAAAATGATTTCGCTACTGTTCGCTTTCGTTTCATTGTCAGCGTTTGCGACAGATGCTGCGCCAGATTGCCAAAACGCCACGTCGACGATGGAAATCAATCAGTGTGCGCTGTTGCAGCTAGAAATGGCTGAGGCGGAAATGTACCGCTATTTAGATGCGGCGCTAAACGACCATGAAGCAGATGCCAGCTTAGTGGAGTCGATTCAGCTGGCTCAAGAGGCTTGGGAAGGCTACCGCGAAGCCCATTGCGATGCGGTGTATACCCAGTGGCGTGATGGTACGATAAGGGGCGTGATGTCGCTTTCATGTAAAAAACAGCTTACCCAGGCGCGTACACATACGTTATGGGCGAGCTTTTTAATCACAATGGAAGGCGAGTCGTCACTTCCGGAGCCTGAGCATTAAACTGGGCTTATTGGTGCGAGCTTCATTCCTTTTTTAACCGCGACGAGGCCTATGCTATATATCGCTGACACCCCTGAACCTCCTTACTACGCGGTTATTTTTACCTCACGACGCACCGAGGTCGATGATGGCTATGACGAGATGGCGGCAAAAATGGTTGAGCTTGCAGCCCAGCAGCCGGGATTTTTGGGGGTGGAATCCGCCAGAAATGAAGTGGGTGTGACCGTTTCCTACTGGGCTGATATAGCATCTATTAAAGCGTGGAAAGCCCATGCAGAGCATCAAGAAGCCCAGCGGTTGGGGCATCAAAAGTGGTATCAGCACTTTAAAACCCGTATCGCCAAGGTAGAGCGGGATTACGGCATTTAAGAGATGAGCCACAGGTTCAGTTGCCTACACAACCATCCCTGCCAGCGCCTGCATCCCTAGCGCTACCACCAGTACAATGACCCCTGCTACCAAACTGGTTACCAAGGCATGGCGTTTCCATAACACCAGAACGTCATGACCAAAGCGGTGAACCAGCCAAGCCAGGCCGAAATAGCGTAAGCCGCGGGCGATGAGCGCCGCCAGGGCAAAAAGCAGAATGGGATAGCCAGACAGCCCGGCGGTAATCATCGCGATCTGAAAAGGAATTGGCAAAATGCCAATGGCCAGAATCGCAGCAAAACCGTACTGGTCGAAGAAGCTTTGGAACGCCTGATAGCTCTGCTCCATCTCCATGAATTCGATAAACCAGGTACCAACGGATTGGAATAGCACCATGCCCACGCCATAGCCGATGAGCGACGCCACTAAGCAGCCCAGCGTGGTGGCCGTGGCAATTGCCCAGATGCGCTGTCGGTTCGCCGCCATCAGCGGTATCAATACCAGCTCGATGGGAATGGGCAGAATAATCGTCTCCAGAAAGGAGAGAGTTCCCAGTAACCACAGCATGTTCTTTGAGCCATTAATGCGCTCGAACCACTGTTTAGTTCGCTTTGAGGTTATGGCCATGGTGGTGACTACATCTCGGGATTAATGCGGCGGTAAATAGCCGCTAGCACACTATAAAGACCGAATGCGAATAACCCTAAAGCGACAAATGCAAGCAGCCACTGGCCGTAGGGTTGTCCTCGCAGCGTGCTAAACACTTCACCCATCCCGCCTGCTTCATTGGGGTCGATTTGATAAGCGGCGATGATAAAAAAGCTACCCACGATTACAAACACAAGTCCACGAATCACTAAGCCAAAGCGGCAGATGGGATAGGCCCATTGTTGAGTTTGTGGTGGCATGGCGAAGTGTTTATCGAATTTGGCCTTGTAGCCTTTAAAAGCGTGGGACATGCCTACGCCGATCATGATGAGGCCAACCCCGCCTACCAGCCAACGTCCGAAAGGTTGCTCCATCAGCCAGCCGGCCACCCCCTGCGAGCCGCCACCTGAATCACCCGAAGAACCCGCATATTGGAAGATGAGCGTTGCGGCAAAAAACGCTAACAGCGTATGGGTAATGGCGCTGGCTAATAAACCCGCACGAATCGCTAACCCTTTGGCGCCACTGCCGTGGTGGTCGGTGTCTTTAACCGCTTGGATAGTCCGCCACATAGCGTAGCCCACCAAGCCAACGGCAATGAGGCCTAGCAACACGTTACCAAAGGGGGCGGTGAGCACCCGCTCTAAGGCGCCCCGACTGCCCTCGGTTTGACCGCCTTGGCCAAGGGGTGCCAGCGCTGCGAGGCCGCCTACTAATACATACACAATACCGCGAGAGGCGTAGCCCATGCGGGCGAAAAGGGTAATCGCATCACGATGGTCGGGGTTCTTTATACTGTCGGCCATGGTGTCCTCCTGACGTGTTTGGCGTTGCATATCCTATGCAATCTAGTTCATATAGTGCTTATCAGCGGCCCATACTGTGCTTGTGCTGTGCTATTGTCCAGCTTAGGTCAAGTAACAGAGCTAATCGCTGTTTTCACTATTTTTTAATATTGTGGGCAGAGCATGAGTAGAGTTTCGTCACCTATTTCAGCACCTATCTCAGCACCTATCTTCTGGCGCGATGCGCGTATGCCCTATGTGGAGCTGCGTAAAATCAGCGATGCTCGACAGGTCTGCTATGCGCCGCACAGCCACACGCATTGGTCGCTGGGGGCTGTGACCGCAGGTAAAAGCACCTTTTGCTATCGTGACGCGAAGTATCAGATTAGTGCGGGTGACATCGTGATGATGAACCCCCACTGGGTGCATGCCTGTAACCCCATCGAGAATCAGCCCTGGGCTTACTTGATGCTCTATGTCGATACCGCGTGGCTGAGTGAGTTGCGCTATCAATTGGGCCTGCTGGATGCGCCTAACTGGCAAGACATCGCTACCGCCGTTATCACCCAACCAGCGCTTTATGCCGGGTACTGCGATATGGCCGCTTGTTTGCTGGATGAACAACGGGAAATTGATGATAAGCAGGCGGCGCTAATCGAGTATTTATCCAATGTAATGCAAGTGCTTGCACAAGAGTCACCAGCGGCATTGCCCCAATCGCCCAGTGCGCTAGAACAGGTTGCGGCCTATTTGCGTACCAATTGTGCCGCTGATATCTCGCTTGAACGCTTATGTCAGCAGTCGGGCTATAGTGCTGGGCACCTGATTCGTGCCTTTAAACAGCACTTCGGGCTGACGCCTCATGCCTACCTGATTAACCAGCGCATCCAGTTGGGGCAGCAGGCGCTAAAGCAAGGGCAGCCGATAGTTGAGGCAGCCTTGAGCGCGGGCTTTAATGACCAACCCCACTTTCAAAGAACGTTTAAGCGGCTGGTGGCCGCCACACCCAACCAGTACCGCTATCCGCTCCTCAAATAACAAACGTACTCAAAACAACAAGCGCACTCAAAACAACAGAAATAGTGCACTGGCGGCCAGGCAGATAGCCAATACGCGGTTAATCGTCAGCAGGATGATAGGGCGGTGCACATAGCGTTTGAGAAAAGCCCCTGCAGCTACCCAACTGGCTAGCGATAGCCAACAAATAGGCAGATAGAGGGCGGCGAATAGCCATAGCAGGTAGGGCTCGTTTCCACTGGTATAAGCGCTGATGCCAGCGGCAGACGCCAGCCATGCTTTAGGGTTAAGCCATTGCATCATAGCGCCAGCCCAAAACCCTGGTGCGTTGTTGGCGCCTCGTTCCTGTACTCGTCCATCGTGCTGAAACAGTTGATAGCTAAGGTAGAGTAAAAAACCAATACCTGCCCAACGTAAAAGCGCTTCCAACAGCGGCGCCACACTCAGCAGTGAGTAAAGCCCCGCGCCGATGGCTAAAAACAGCGCAACAAACCCCAGCGTGGCGCCGGTTACAAAAATAAGCCCTTTGACAATGGGGTAGTGCGTGCCGCTACTCAAGCAAACAATGTTGACCGGCCCCGGCGAAATAGACGCGGCGAGAGCAAATGCAGACATGGGTAGTAGCGTCGGCAGCAGTAGGGTAGCGCTCATTGTTATCCTCCTTGGTAGTGCAAGGAGTTTGCAGGGGTGCCCACTGGGGGTATTGAACAAAATTGAGGTGGCTACTTAAGCGACTGCCTTTCACGCTTAGCTTTTAATAATGCCCAAACACCGACCAGCCGGTACGCTGCACAAACATTTCAAGAGCCTGGGTGCCCAGTAAACTATTACCATAGGCGTCTAACCCCGGCGACCAGACGGCAATAGAACCGTGTCCCGGTGCAATCGCCAGAATGCCGCCGCCGACGCCACTTTTGCCGGGTAGGCCGACGCGGAAGGCGAATTCTCCCGAGGCGTCGTAGTGCCCGCACATCATCATCAATGAGTTGATCCGGCGGGCCCGCTGGGGCGCTACCACGCGTTTGCCACTGGGTTTGTTGATACCATCCGAGGCCAAAAACAATCCTGCATGGGCAAGCTGCTCGCAGCTCATAGCGATGGCGCACTGGTGGAAGTAAGTGCCCAGCACTTTATCGACATCGTGGCGTAGATGCCCAAAGGCTTTCATAAAGTGCGCCAGTGACGCGTTGCGGTCACGGTGGGCCATCTCTGAGGCGGCCACGGCGTGGTCGAAATAAATGCTGTCGTCATCGGCGATATAGCGCACAAAGCTGAGAATCTCGCCCAGTGTCTCTTTGGGTTCATGGCCCATCATGATCGCATCGACCACCGCAATGGCCCCGGCATTGATAAACGGATTACGCGGCTTGCCGCTTTCATGCTCTAGTTGAACGATGGAGTTAAATGGATCGCCTGAGGGCTCCCGGCCGACTTTCGACCACAGCGAATCACCCACTTGCCCCAGCGCTATAGTCAGCGTAAATACCTTGGAGATACTCTGAATGGAGAAGGGGGTTGTGGCACATCCCGCCGAGTACACGTTGCCATCTACGGTCGCCAGCGAAATGGCAAACTGCTGTGGGTCAACGTGGCCAAGCTCGGGGATATAGTCGGCGACCTTGCCACGCTGTTCGGCATTCGCCATGGTGGCCGCAATGTCATTGATCAAGTCTTGCATGGGCTTTTCGTGTACCGTCAGTGGAGGCGGGGCATTACCCTAGCGGAAAAGTTGGGAGCTGTCTGCTAACGCCATTAGCAAGATTCGGGTCGGCAACTCGCTTGTGAACGCTTAGGCTGATGAAGATAGGCAGCCCCAAAGCACAGAGATAACACAATGAACGACTATGCGCGTATCGAAAAAGCCATGGCTTATATGGTGGCCCACGCAGCGGAGCAACCCAACCTGGAAACAGTGGCCGCGCAGGTGCATTTAAGCGCCTTTCATTTCCAGCGGCTATTTTGTCGTTATGCGGGTATCAGCCCCAAACGCTTTTTGCAGGCGCTGACGTTAGAGCGCAGTAAGCAACTGATTCAGGCATCGACATCCCTGCTGGATATTGCCCATACGCTGGGGCTAAGCGGCGGCTCCCGGCTCTACGATCACTTTGTGCAGTTAGAAGCGGTCACCCCGGGAGAGTATAAGCGCCAGGGTGAAGGCGTGGAGATCGCCTACGGGGTTCATGAAACGCCCTTAGGTAGCATGTTTGTAGCGGTAACCCCCAGGGGTATCTGCCGCATGGCTTTTGTCGATGCGTCGAATTCAGAGGAGTTACTGGCTCGGCTTAGTAAAGAGTGGCCGCGCAGCACGCTGTGCCATAGCCCCGATGCTACCCGATTTGCGGTGGAAAAGTTGTTTAATCAACCCGAAGAGGGAACTGCCGCTCTGTCACTGCACGTGACCGGCACTAATTTTCAAATAGCGGTTTGGCGGGCGCTGCTGACCATTCCCGAAGGTCAGTTGGCCAGCTATTCGCATATCGCCCAGGCATTGGGCACGCCTAAATCGTCCCGTGCAGTGGGCAATGCGGTGGGCGCTAACCCCATCGCGGTATGGATACCCTGCCACCGGGTGATTCAACAAAGTGGCGCACTGGGTGGCTATCGCTGGGGGTTAGACAAAAAGCAGATGGTGCAAGCCTGGGAGTTGGCAAAGGTTGACAACGAATCGCTTTCTCCCATGGCCGCATCTTAATCAATTAGCCCATTCGCATCATAAAACGGGAAAGGGCCGGGGTAAGGGTCGATAAACCCTTGGTGAGTCACCATGCCGCTAGCCGCCGACCAGTGGTGCAACAGGTAACCGGGAGGCTCTAGTTGAAAGTGGGCGGGGCCGTCTGGGGTGAGATCCAGGCTAACCTGGTGGGAAACCCCGGGGCAGCTCATCGCCAGAGTGTTGGCAAAGCGGGCTTGGATCGAGCGGTGTAGATGCCCGCAGAGCACACGCTCGACTTGGGCATGCTGGCCAATGACGTCGGCTAACGCCTCTGGCCGCTTAAGTGGTTGGCGATCCATATGGTCGATGCCACTCACGAACGGGTGGTGGTGCACCATGACCAGCGTCGGTTTATCGGGCTGCGCTGCCAGCGTTTTATCCAGCCACTGCAGGCTCTCTTCGCTTAGCTCCCCGTGGGGTTTGTCCGGCACCGATGAGTCGAGCCCCACTAAGCGCACCGGGTAATCATCCACCACCCACTGCAAGTAGTCGTTATGCTGAAACAGGTAGCGGTGTTCCGGGAATGCATTTCGCAGATGTTGGCGGTCGTCGTGATTGCCAGGGATCAAGTACACCGGCAGCGCCAGGTCAGCCAGGATTTTCTTAAAAGTGGCGTACTCGTCGGGATGACCAAAATCAACCAAGTCACCGCTAATCAGCACCAGGTCGGGCCGCGGCGTTAGCTGATTGAGCTTGCTGATCGCTTGGCGCAGCGCATTGGCGGTATCCACCTGACGGTAAGAAAGTTTTCCGCCCGCCTTGATATGCGGGTCGCTAATCTGGGCGATAAGGCATTGCCGGGTTGGTTCAGGCGTTGAGGTTTTAAGACAGTGATCAGCCATTGGCCATCTCCTTGGCATTAACAGAGGGTGTGGGCTTGTCTGGGTGAAAAAGCACCCGGGAGGGGAGTGCCAGGCCAATCGCGGTACCGTTGGGCCAGCGCTGGCGGGAAGGTGCCTCAATCTGGAGGGGGGAGGCGTCGCCAGTATCGACCATTAGGCGTTGGCTCTGGCCCAGGAAAATGCTTTGCACTACCGTGCCTCTTACATCGGCTTGGTCAAGCGGCACTACCTGAATATCTTCTGGCCGGCAGTAGACCGTGGGTACGCCCTGCAAGTGAGAGGCAGAGAGTTCACCGCCATGAACGATTAACCCGCCATCTTCTCGGCTGCCGATCACGTCCAGGCAGTTAACCGCGCCAATAAAATCGGCCACAAAGGCATTGGCTGGCTGGTGGTAAATCTCTTGGGGTGTGCCTAACTGGGCAATGCGTCCGGCTTGCATAACCGCGATGCGGTCACCCAGGGCCATCGCCTCGTCTTGATCGTGGGTGACGTACACGGCGGTGGTGCCCAATTCACGCAGCAACTGGCCAATCTCGATGCGCAGGCGGTCACGCAGCTTGGCATCGAGCGCCGCCAATGGCTCGTCAAACAGCAGCACCTTGGGGCGCACGGCAATTGCGCGAGCGAGGGCGACGCGCTGCTTTTGCCCGCCGGAGAGGGCGTCTATACGCCGATCGCCAAAGCCTTGCAAATCGACCATGTGCATCACTTCGTCAAGCCTTTGGGCAATCTCGGCCCGCGGCAAACGCTGTATTTTAAGACCGTAGGCAATGTTGTCGGCAACGCTCATGTTGGGAAATAGCGCATAGTTTTGAAACACCATTCCCACGTCGCGCTTCTCAATCGGCAGGGCAGTGACATCGCGCTCGCCAAACAGCACTTGCCCACTTTTGTCGGGGCTTTCCAGGCCGCTGATAATACGCAGAGTGGTGGTTTTACCGCAGCCTGAAGGGCCTAGGAGCACCAAGGTCTCGCCTGGGTGAACCTGCAGATCCAGCGGCTGTAGCGCCGTGTTGCCGCCAGCAAAGGTGCGGCTGCATTGGTTTAGCGTGATGCTGACAGATGAACTCATAATGGATTCTCAACTAAAACAGTCAGGTGTCTTTCAATAGGCATTTAGCGACGCTGCTCGGTGAGACGACCTGCCCACTGAATCGCCACCAGCAAGGGCACCACCATCACTAGAAATATCAGCGTGTAAGCCGAGCCGATTTCCAGGCGCATCGAGGCGTAGCTGTCGGCTAGCCCAACCGGTAGCGTTTTGGTCAAGGGGGTATGCAGCATCCAGGTGATGTTGAATTCACCGATTGATAAGGTGATTACCATCAGCGCGCCCGCCAGAATGCCGCTCATGCAGTTGGGGATAACGACCCCGAAAAAGCGTTGCCGGAAGCTGGCGCCCAGGCTGGCGGCGGCTTCCTCTAGCTGGGGAAGCTTGGCGGTCTGCATCACGGAGAGCACTGCGCGCACCATAAAGGGCAACGTAAACAGCACATGGCCGACAAGAATAAACAGCCAACTGCCGCGAAATTCCCGATAGCTACCGTAGGCGAGCAGTAGGGCAAGAGCGGTGGCCAGCCCAGGCACGGCAACCGGTAGCAAAAGCAGCTCTTCAATGGCATTGGCCCAGCGGCGGCGGCTGCGCAGTAGACCGTAGGCGGCGGGTACGCCGATCAGAACAGTGATCAGTAAGCAGGCGAGCGCCAGTTTAATGGAGAGCCAGATGGTATCGGCGTAGAGCTGCCACACCTCATTGACCCAGCGCAAGGTCAGCCCACTCTCAAGGCCGACAAAGTAGTTCTCGGTCAGACCCGCCATCACCGACATGGCCACGGGCACGATCATAAATAAGCACACCAGCAGGGTGAAAACCAATTGAAGCGTGAAGCGTAGACGCGATTTCATACGGAGGCTCCCAGATTGCCGCCTGCCAACCGACGAGCAAGGCTTAACGCCATCCAGGTGATCACACCCAGTACCACCGAAAGCGCAGCCGCCATGGCGAAGTTGGCGTAGTTGGTGAATTCGCCGTAGATATTGAGCGGCAGGATGCTTAGCCGTGTGCCCAGGGTAAACGCCGTTCCAAAGGCGCCCATACTGGTAGCAAAGCAGATGGCGCCAGTTGACAGCAGTGCGGGCGCAATGCCGGGCACGATAACGTCTTTAGTGACTTGCCAGGTATTTGCCCCTAAAGAGCGGGCCGCCTCTTCAAGGCTTTGATCCAGGTTGTCGCAGGCGGCCATTACCGTGGTGATAACGCGAGGAATAGAAAAATATAGGTAGCCAATAAATAGCCCGGCTAATGAATAGGCGAATATCCAGCGCTCGCCAAATAGCCACAGGCTGGTTTGCGCCAGGGCACCCTGGCGGCCACCCAGCATAATGACCAGAAAGCCCACCACCACGCCAGGAAAGGCCAGCGGAAAGGTGAGGATAGCCACTAGTATGGACTTGCCAAAAAAACGCTGCCGGGCGAGAAAAAAACCGGCAACACCGGCAATGGCTACCGCTACCAGGGACACTACCAGCGAGAGACCAACGGTGGTCGCTAGACTGATCAAGTACTGCCGATGGGTGAGAATCGTCAGATAAGCACTGATGCCGCTACTTGGGTCTGGCTCGGCACCCATCATGATCAGACGTGAAAAGGGCAGTAACCAAAAGGCGCAGAAGATCACCAGTGCAGGCAGTAAGGCGACCATAGCGATAACGTTTTTCCGTCGTGCGGAGCCCACCATGATTGGTCGACTATTGACGTAAGAAGCAGCCCCGGAGGGCTGCTTGGCTGCCGCTGTCATGATTAACGCACCTCCGACAGATACCGCTCGGAGAAGCTTCGCTGGGCAGCCGCCATCGCGTTGTAGTCGAGTGCCTCGGCGCGGTCATACTCGCTATCTGGAAGGAATACGTCGCGTGCCTCTGCGGAGATGGCGCTTGCGCGCACGGGGCGCAGGTAAGCATCTGCCCATACCGCTTGGCCTTGATCAGAGAGTACAAAATCGAGTACCTGCTGGCCGTTCTCGGGGTTGGGGCCATCTTTCACCAGGCTCATAACGTAAGGCACCACCACGCTGCCCTCCTCGGGAATCACGAACTCCACGTTGGCACCATCGCTGTGGCGAGCCCGGTAAGCGTTGAAGTCGTAATCAAGCAGAATCGGGATCTCGCCGGAAAGCACCCGTGCATAGCTGGTCTGCTTGGGCACAATCGGGTCGTTCTCGGCAAGCTGATTGAAGTAGTCGATTGCCGGGGTAAAGTCGTTAAGATCGCCACCCATGGCCTGGTTGACCGCCACGGCACCGACGTAGCCGACAAAGGCACTGGCCGGGTCAAGGTAACCCACCATGCCGCGATACTCGGGCTTGAGCAGGTCTTCCCACGAGGTCGGTACTGGCGCGCCATCCAGAGCATCGACATTAACCATAAAGCCGAGCGTGCCGGAATGAATGGCAAACCAGTTGCCTTCGGGGTCTTTCAGGCCTTCGGGGATCTCCTCCCAGTGTGCAGGCTGATAGGGCGTTACCACATCCTCTTCCATGGCCTGAATGCCAAAGGTCACCCCGTAGTAAACAACATCCGCCACCGGGCTCGCTGCTTCAGCCACCAGCTGGGCTAATGACTGGCCGGAGTTTTTGTTGTCTTGGGGCACGCGAATGCCGGTTTCCTGCTCAATCAAACGCAGCTGCGTGCCCCAGTCTGCCCATTCTGGCGGGCAGTTGTAGCAGATCGCGTTGTCGCTTGATTGCGCCAAAACGCTTCCCGATGTGCTGATCACTGCCGTGGCCAATAATGCTTGGTAAAGACGATTAAGGTTCATACTGTGCTCCTCTCTAAAGTACCGAACGTGGACTAACGGGGTGTCGGGGTTCCGACACTTTCGCCCTTACGCAGTGCGTGGGGCAGGGGGGCGGGCGCGCAGCGCTCTCCCCGAATCATGGCGAGCAGTGTGTGGACAGCACTGCGTCCGATCTCGGCGCGAGGCTGCTCAATGGTGCACAGCGACGGGTAGAGGTGCTTGCCCAGGGCGATCCCATCAAAGCCCATCACGGAAAGGTCATCAGGCACGCTAAATCCGGCGCGCTGAAGTTCGCCCATCAGGCTGATGGCGAGCAGGTCGTTGGTGCAGATCACTCCCGTGAGAGCATCAGCGCCATGTAATGCCGACGTGAGGCGGGTTAGTTCTGCTTGGGTATGGTGGGCCATCTCTACCAGCGGGCGGGCGACTAGGCCCGCCTCGTCCATCGCGTGGCAGTAACCTTCAAAGCGTTGCTGGGCGCGGTCTGACTGCAGCAGTGGGCCAGCGACCATGCCAATTCGCTTATGGCCCAGGGCGATCAAGTGGCGGGTGGCATCAACGCTGGCGGCACGGTTATCGACACCGACCGAGGGGAAGCCGCTGCTGCCAGGCGGGTTGTAGACCAGCAAGCAGGGGGTAGTTTCCAAGCGCAGCTTGTCCAGCACGGCGCTGTTATCCGCTTCCGCTACGGTAAGCACCAAGCCGTCGACGCGCTGGCGCAGCATCTCTTCGACAATGTCAGCCTCGCGGCTGGGTGAGTATTCGCTGGTGGTCACGATCAGTGAGTAACCCGCCGCACGGGCAGCTACTTCCATGGCTTGTAGCTGCTCGGCAAACACCGGGTTGTCGAGGCTGGGCACCATCACGCCAATCATCTGCGTGGCTTGGGAGCGTAGCTGTTGAGCGACTTTATTGGGTCTGAACGCCAATTGCCGGGCTGCGGTAAAGACGCGTTCTCGGGTAGCTGGGCGTACCAAATCGGGGCTTGAAAAAGCCCGCGCCGCGGTTGCCCGAGAGACGCCAGCGAGTTTGGCCACAGTGAGTAAATCTGACATGCGAATACCTGTTTTCAATGCAATGAGATCGATCTCATTTATTAGGTATCAGCCTAGAGTGGGGATGTGACGGCTAAGTGGCGGGAATATGTATTTTTAGAGTGATTATGATGACAAGGCGGTTAACCATCATGAAAACGAGTGCTATGAAAAGGGGCCTGTTTTGCTTGTTCACATTGCGCTGATTTCTAGTGGCCGCTAAAGTCTCGCTTTTGTTCACCTGGACGAGACCTCCTTATGGCCACACTGATGATTCAGGGCACCACCTCGGATGCGGGTAAAAGTACCGTGGTGGCTGCGCTCTGCCGTGCATTGGCAAGGCGTGGCATATCAGTGGCGCCATTTAAACCCCAGAACATGGCGCTAAATAGCGCCGTCACCGAGGATGGCGGTGAAATTGGCCGTTCCACCGCGCTGCAGGCCCAGGCCGCTGGCGTTACGCCTCATAGCGATATGAACCCGGTGCTGCTCAAGCCGGAAACCGACCGCGGCGCCCAGGTGATTTTGCGCGGCAAGGTGCATGGGCATATGGATGCCCTGGATTACCATGCCTATAAACGCACTGCGAAAGAGAGCGTGATGGCCGCCTGGCAAGCGTTGGAAAGCCGTTTTGATGTGATTATTGCCGAAGGCGCAGGCAGCCCCGCTGAAATCAATCTACGCAAAGGCGATATTGCCAATATGGGCTTTGCCGAAGCGGCTGACTGCCCGGTATTACTCGTCGGTGATATTGATCGCGGTGGGGTATTCGCCCAGCTCGTGGGTACGCTGGCGCTATTGAGCGAGAGCGAACAGGCGCGCACCAAGGGCTTTATTATCAACCGCTTTCGTGGCGATATGGCGCTGCTCAACCCTGGGCTTGAGTGGCTGGAGGAACGCACTGGAAAACCGGTGCTGGGCACGCTGCCTTATCTACAGGGGCTGGTACTCGATGCCGAAGACAGCATCGGATTAACCCATGCTGAAAAGGCTGACCAAACGCTTAACGTCATCGTTCCCGCGCTACCGCGTATCAGCAATCACACCGATTTTGACCCGCTGCGACTACATTCCCAGGTCTCACTATCGTTTATTAAGGCCGACCAACCAATTCCTGCCGCCGATGTGATTATTCTGCCCGGCAGCAAAAGCACCGCCAGCGATCTTGAGTGGTTAAAATGTCAGGGCTGGGATAACGCCATTCAGCGTCATCTTCGCTACGGTGGCAAGGTATTAGGTATTTGCGGTGGCTTTCAAATGCTGGGCGAGTGGGTGGATGATCCTGACGGTTTGGAGGGCAAGCCTGGCAAAGTAGCCGGATTGGGTTTATTGAATCTCACCACTCGCATGGTCGCTGGCAAGCAGTTGCGCAACGTTCGCGGCGTGACAATAGCCGAAGGGGCAGCCGTCACCGGGTATGAAATTCATAACGGCGTAAGCGAAGGGCAGGCCCTTGACTCCCCGTTGTTCGAAGTAGACGGGCGCAATGAAGGCGCCGTTAGCGACGACGGGCAAATAATGGGGACTTATCTGCATGGCTTATTTGATCATACGCAAGCTTGCCGAGCCCTGCTTAGCCGTCTCGGGCTCCAGAATGCAGTGCATCTCGATTATCAAGCCCACCGGGAGCGTGAGCTTGATCGTCTAGCCGATATGCTGGAAGCGAATGTTGATATTGAGGCGGTTATTGCGCTGATTGATGCTGGCGTGATGAAAGCCGTTAAATAGTTTCTTTGACCCAGTGCTCAAGCAATAAATCAATAAATAACTGTGCGGTACTGGAGAGGCTGTGTGTATTGCTGCGTACAAGACCAATGGAGCGCTGAATGCGCGGCTCAGGCAGATCTCTTGAGCACAGTGTGTCGTGATCCGGCCCAGGCATGGTCATGCGTGGCAAAATAGCCACCCCTAAGCCTGACTCCACTAAACCCAAAGAGGTCGACAAGTGTTGAACCTCGTAAAAACTGTTTAAGTGGATGCCCTCAGCAGAAAGCGCATTATCTAACAAAGTACGGTTTCCACTATCGCGGCTTACGGTGATGAGTCGCACATCTTCTAGATCGCTCCACTCAATCTGCTTTTTGCTGGCAAGCGGATGATCCGAGCGCAGTGCCAATACAAAGGGATCTCGCAGCAGGGGGGTAAAACGCACCTCGGAGCTTTGCGCGCTGATCATGTTGATACCGAAGTCTGCCTCACCATTGATAACTTTTTCCAGCCCCTCGTTAGCACTGACATCCAGAATTCGGATGCGAATACCCGGCCAAGCCTCGCTAAACACGCGAATGACACTAGGCAAAAAGTAGAATGCCGCCGTCGGCAAGCAAGCAATGGTCACGGTTCCTTTTTGGTGCGTGACCAACTCCCGAATCCCTAAAATAGACGACTCGTACTCCTCAAGCATGCGTCTGGCTCGGGGCAAAAAATCTGCCCCAATAGGCGTCAGTCGAGTACGCCTAGTGGTTCTCTCAAGTAGTTCAACTTCAAGAAGTTCTTCGAGTTTTTGTATGCGCCGAGTGAGGGCTGGCTGCGACAAATGCAGGCGCTGTGCCGCCTCATGAAAGGTGCCTAATTCAGCGACTAAAATAAACGCATGAAGGTCAAGAAATTCGAGTCTATGCAGCATGGGATTGTTGCGCAAAAAAAGTGGATTAATAACCAAAACACATTAATGCAAGAATTGTATTTATAGCAATCTATATTTGCATTTGAGACATTAAAGATTGGCTGACATTCTCCGTCCATACAGTCATCGCGAACTATGGCGGAACGATATGAACAGCATTCCTTGTGTCATTATGCGGGGCGGCACCTCTCGAGGTCCCTTTATTCGCATGAAAGATCTGCCCAGTGACCAAGCGCAGCAGGCCGATATCCTGCTTAGCTTGATGGGCTCTGGGCATGCGCTACAGATTGATGGTATCGGGGGCGGCGACCCGCTCACCAGTAAAGTGGCTATTGTCGAGCGCTCATCGCACCCTGGCGCCGATGTTGACTATCTGTTTGCTCAAGTGGATGTAGTGAATAAGCGTGTCGACTTTAACCCCAACTGCGGCAATATGCTCTCTGCCGTCGGGCCCTATGCCATAGAGACGGGGCTGGTAGAACCGCAAGACGGTACCACCGTGGTAAAAGTCCATAACTTAAACACCCAGCGGTTGATCGAATGCCATGTCCCTACACCGGGGAAGCAGGTGCAGTACGAAGGTAGTGTCACCATTAGCGGCGTTCCGGGCAGTGCTGCGGGCATCCAGCTTAGCTTTTTAGACATCATGGGCAGTAAAACAGGCCACCTGTTACCTACGGGAAACGCATGCGATGAGATAGCAGGGGTTGAGGTGAGCTGTATCGATGCGGCTACCCCGATTATGCTGCTGCGCGCTGAGTCGGTCGGATTAACCGGCCATGAATCGCCTGCTGAGCTGGATAATAACGCGGTCTTGTTAACCCGCTTAGAAACCTTGCGTCAGGAAGCAGGGCGGCGGATGGGAATGGGCGATGTCAGTCAGAGCGTGCTGCCCAAGGTGGTGCTGATTTCAGCAGCTGAGGCAGCATCGCACACGCTGAATGTTCGCTATTTTGTGCCCCATCGCTGCCACAAAGCGATTGCCGTAACAGGAGCGATGGCGGTGGCGGCGGCGATTAACGTGCCCGGCTCAGTGGCCAATCAAATGGCGATGAGTACTCGGAAGCTTTCCGCTGGTCAGCTGCTATCTCAGATTGTCCTGGAACATCCTTCTGGTTCTATTGAGCTGACGGCAGAGTATCGCCAGCAGAATGCGTTTGACCTGGCGCGCGTATCGCTTATTCGAACTGCTCGCAAAATTATGAGCGGGCAAATTTTTTATGCGAGCCCTTCAAAGGAAGTAGGTAATCACGCCGTCGAAACCGTTGATTGAATCACGCGGCCACTATTAACAACCGACAATAATCAATAACAGGAGTATCGCCATGACTACCTCGAAGCACACACCGCTTAACACATTCAAGAAAGCGCTACTTGTCGTTGCTTGTTCCACGCTGGGCGCTATTAGTGTGAATGCCCAAGCTAACGATGTGAACGTGCCTGACACTATCCACTGGACTATTCCTTTTGGGGTAGGCGGTGGAACCGATGTGTGGGCACGTTTCTTCTCTACCTGGATGAGTGACCATATTCAAGGTAACCCGACGCTAGTCATTGATAACGTGCCCGGCGGTGGCTCCATTAATGGCAGCAACCTGTTCGCTATGCGGGCTGCCTCCGATGGCAGCCAATGGATAGGCACCTCTGCTTCCACCCAGTACCCCGCCATGCTGCAAGACCGGCGTGTACGTTATAGCTACGACGATTGGACACCGGTTTTAGCGACCCCCACAGGCGGCGTGGTGTATGCCCAACCTAGTCTAGGTGATAGCGCAGAGGAGGTGCTGAACGCGGTGACCAACCAGCGCGTTAAATTTGCCGTGCAAAGCCATACGGGGTTAGAACTGCCGGTATTGATTGCGCTTGATCTGCTGGGTGCTGATGTACAGGCCGTCTCTGGCATGCGTAGCCGTGGAGAAGGGCGGTTAGCCTTTGAGCGCGGCGAGGCAGATATCGACTTCCAAACCACCTCTGCCTATTTCAGCAGCGTGGAGCCTCTGGTGAAGAGTGGTCGAGCGGTGCCGCTATTTTCTCTGGGCGTGCTCAATGACAGCGGCGAGATCGTGCGTGACCCTGCCTTCCCTGATTTGCCAACCTTCAATGAAGTTTATGAAACATTGCATGGCGAAGCACCCAGTGGCCCCGCCGCCGAGGCGTATCGCAAATTCTTTGCCTCAGGGTTCACGCTGCAAAAATTGATCTTGCTGCCTAGCGACGCGCCAACTGAACTTATCCAGGAGTATCGCGAAGCGGCACAGCGTTTTGTGGATACAGAAGCGTTTAAAGAGGCAGCAATGGCACAGCTTGGCCCCTACACGCCAGTGGTGGGTGAGGTCGTCGAGCAGCATCTCCAGGAGGCCATGTCACTTGATGATGCCACGCGGCAGTGGCTGGTCGAGTGGCTGCTAGAGCAGCACGGTGCCCGTATTTAACACGCCAGTTAACACAAAAAAGCACTGCTTAAGCGTTGCTTTTGGGCTCCCTTACACTAAACAACATAAGAGCCATGACAATGATAGATGTCTTATTCTCCAGTTTGGGGCAGTTGTTTACTGTTCCCCATATGCTGTACATGGTTATCGGTGTCCTGATCGGGCTGATTGTGGGCATCATTCCTGGGCTTGGCGGTATTGCCGGTATGTCGTTGCTGTTGCCATTTCTTTACGGCATGGAGCCTTCAGTCGCCCTGGGTATGCTGATGGGATTGGTGGCGGTGATACCTACTGGCGATACATTTGCCTCTGTACTGCTTGGGATCCCAGGCTCTAGTGCTTCCCAAGCCACCGTGGTAGATGGCTTTGCGTTGGCTAAGAAAGGGCAGGCTGCACGAGCGCTTTCTAGCGCGTTCTTTTCGTCAATGATGGGCGGCCTGATCGGTGCGGTGGTGCTAACGGCCTTTATTCTCATCGCCCGGCCTGTTGTACTGTCGTTTTCTTCGTCAGAACTATTTATGTTAACGCTGCTAGGGCTGTCCATGGTGGCGGTGCTTTCTGGAAAGGATGTTTTTAAAGGCATTGCTGCTTGCGGCGTTGGACTCCTAGTAGGCACCATCGGCATGGCTCCGGCCACTGGAGAGTTTCGGCTGCCATTTGAAATTGACTACCTCTATGATGGGTTGCCGTTAGTGGTGGTCGGTTTAGGTATCTTCGCACTGCCTGAAATTATTGATTTGTTGGTCAAGCGTGGTGCGATTGCAGAGCAGCCCTGCCAATTGGGCAAAGGCTGGAAAGAGGGCGTCAAGGACGTCGCCAAACGCCCTGGACTAGTCGCCCGCTGCGCGGGTGTTGGCAGCTTGATGGGCACGATTCCCGGCTTGGCAGGCTCGGTGGTGGATTGGCTCACCTATGGTCATGCGGTGCAGAGCGCCAAGGATAAGTCCCAGTTTGGCAAAGGCGATATTCGCGGCGTTATTGCGCCGGAGTCCGCTAACAACGCCTGTGCCTGCGGGGCGATGGTGCCTACTTTACTGTTTGGTATTCCCGGTTCGGGCACTGCGGCGGTGTTTTTAGGTGGTTTGCTGCTGCTTGGCCTTCAGCCCGGTGTCAGTATGTTAGAGACGAACCTCGATCTGACGTACACCATTATTTGGTCGTTAGCGCTGGCTAATATTTTAGGCGCTGCTCTTTGTCTGGGATTGGCTAGGCCCGTGGCCAGCTTAACCCGGGTGCCATTCGTTATTTTAGCGCCGCTAATTACCATCTTGATCCTCTTCGCCGCCTATCAAGCGACACGTTCGCTGGGTGATCTATTTGCGCTCGGTATTATTGGCGCGATTGGGGTACTGTTTAAGCAGGCAAACTGGTCTCGCCCCGCCTTTTTGATTGGCTTTGTATTAGCTCCCGGTGCAGAAGCCTACTTCTATCAAGCCGCTCAGTTTCAAGGTGCAGAAGCCTTTATGCGGCCGGGGGTGCTGATCATTGGTGCACTGATTGCGGCATCACTAATTGTCCCCCCTTTACGCAGCTACCTGCAAAAGCGTCGCCCAACCGAAAACTCTGCTAAACATGCGCTTCAAGAAGAGGTGGCGCCGCTGTCGCTGGGTGTGATCGATGTGGCATTGCTAAGCAGCCTGTTAGCTGTGGCTGGATATATGTGGTGGGCGTTTGCTGACCTTTCCATGCTAGGAGGCATCATGCCGAGGCTTGCGATTACTATTATCGTGGCGGCGTGCGTACTGGAAATTATCAGAACGGTCATCAAGCCGATGAAGTGGCAAATTCAGACATTAAGCCAACAGTTGTTCTGGGTAGCCGGTTTCTTCGCCTTGATCGCAAGTGTGATGGTGTTTGGCTTCCTATTTACTGCCGCAGTATTTTGCCTTGGGTTCTTACTGGTGGTAGCGCGTATGAGGCCCGTAGCCGCCGTGAGTTTAGCGGCTGGCGTGACACTCTTCTTAATGGGGATGGCGAATCTGTTAACGCTTACCTATCCCACAGGGATGTTGGCTGGGTTATAAAATTGACGGCCTCCAAACAAACACAAAAAGCCATTAAATTGGCTTTTTGTGTTTAAAGAAATTAATGATTTGCGCGCTTAGCCATCACGGTAATTTCAATACTGCTGCCACCGCAAATATTAGGCGATTCGGTACAGGTGCGGGCTGGGTAGCGGCCTGGTTCAAAATACTCTGCGTAAACGCTGTCCATGTCTTGGATGGCGTGTAGATCTGTGAGATGGATATCCACGCGAACCGCGTCTGCAAGGCTGCCACCTTCCATTTCTAACATACGCGATAATGCGCGCATCACTAGGCGAGTCTCTTCTTTAACATCGCCTTGTGAAGCATGACCGTTTGAGAGATCGGCGACGGTCAGCCCTGAAATAAACACATAGTGTTCATCGACTACCATGTGACTGCCAGGGAAGTTTGGTGTGGGCATGGTAGGGTCATTCGTAAAGGTGGGCATGCTAACTCCTTAAATAAGTCGCTGATCACACTTGCCCTTTATCCGACCGAGTAACAGCGACAGGGTTCAGTATCAGTAAAGATGAATGAACCATCGTGAGGCACAATACGCTGTCAAAACGGCGATGATTGCTCTAGGCTTGCGGGTTTTTAGTCGGTGAGGATGATTCAAATGAAGGTCGTACACGTTAACGCAGAGGCCCAGCGCAATGCCTGTCTGGCGCGATTATGCGCTGAGGTATACGGACAAGAGGCTGGTCTTACGCCGCTGGTCGTGTTCACCGGCACCTGCAGTGTGTTTTTTCCGCAAGAAGCAGCGCGGCTGTTTGCTGCTGTTGATGGACAGGGTAAACCTCAAGCGCTGGCGCTGCTAGTGCTGGACGAGGAGGGCGAAGGTATGACGGTGACCCACGCCTGCGCCCTGGAACAGGCGGATGCCAAGCAGCGTTTGATCAGCGAGCTTAGCTTAAAGGCACCGCTGCGCGTTGACGTTGATACCGCCGAACAAGAAGCGTTCTATCAAAAAAGCGGTATTAAGCGCTGGTTTGGCGGAGTGGATGGCAAACGCATCGGCTTAGGCGCGCGCCACCCCGCCAAAAGCATTGGCGAGCTGACGCCTACCCTGGGCTTAGACGAAGCGCTGATTCTGCGCCGTTTCAAACATGACCCGAAAGCGTTTGAAGAGGCTAAACAAGCCTTTTTGAAGGGCCTAAACGATTTTCCACAGACGCTTTAAACGGCTGCTTTTGTCATGCCTACTTCTTCGCTAGCTCGCGCATAGCGGTTTCCAGACCTTCCATGGTCATGGGGTACATTCGGTCTTCAATGATCTCGCGAATCAGCGCTGTCGAGTAAGTGTACTCCCATGCTCGGGGCGGCATAGGGTTAAGCCATGCCAGTCTGGGGAACGTTTCGCATAATCGCTTAAGCCAGACGCCGCCCGCTTCGTCGTTGAAGTGCTCGACACTGCCGCCGGGGTGAGTGACCTCGTAAGGCGACATGGCAGCATCGCCGACAATCACCACCTGGTAATCCGCGCCATAGGTATGCAGAACATCCATGGTTGGAATCCGCTCGTTACCCCGGCGCATATTGTTTCGCCAAACGCCTTCGTAAAGGCAGTTATGAAAGTAGTAGTGTTCCAGGTGCTTGAACTCGGAGCGGGCCGCTGAAAACAGTTCTTCACAGACGCGAATATGGTCATCCATTGAGCCGCCCACATCCAAAAATAGCAGCACCTTCACCGCGTTGTGGCGTTCAGGGCGCATCTGCACGTTGAGAAGCCCGGCGTCCTTGGCGGTTTCGCGGATGGTGCTGTCTACGTCGAACTCTTCAAGCGCCCCCTGGCGGGCAAACTTGCGCAGGCGGCGTAGCGCCATTTTGATATTACGCGTGCCCAGCTCCAGCGAGTCGTCATAGTCACGAAAACGCCGCTCGTCCCATACCTTGGTGGCCCGGCGGTGGCGGGAGCCATCCTGGCCGATACGAATACCTTCCGGGTTGTAGCCGTAGGCGCCAAAGGGGCTGGTGCCGCCGGTACCAATCCATTTATTGCCGCCAGCGTGGCGCTCTTTCTGCTCTTCCAGACGTTTTTTAAACGTCTCGATCAGTTCTTCGAGGCCGCCCAGGGATTCGATCTTGGCTTTCTCTTCGTCTGTGAGCTGCTTCTCAAACTCCCGGCGCAGCCAGTCGTCGGGAATCAGCGCCTCAATGGCGGCGTCCATGTCCTCAAGGCCTTTAAACCAGGCGGCGAAGGCACGATCAAAGCGGTCGAAATGACGCTCGTCCTTGACCATCACCGTGCGGGCCACTTGGTAGAAGGCCTCCATATCTGCGAATACCACGCCGCGTTCCACCACGGCGTGAAGATCCAGCAGCTCACGTAGTGATACCGGAACGCCCGCACGTTTGAGTGTTTCGAATAGGCCAATAAACATGGCTTAGCGGCCTGTGCCTTTCTGGCGACGAATCATAAACGCCAGGCGCTCAAGCAACTGGGTATCCTGCTCGTTTTTAACCAGTGCACCCGCCATGGGGGGCAGCGCTTTTGACGGGTCGCGGTTGTAGAGCGCTTCTTGGGCAATATCGTCGGCCATCAGTAGCTTGAGCCAATCGACCAGTTCAGAGGTTGAGGGCTTTTTCTTAAGGCCTGGCGCTTTACGCAGTTCGAAAAATACCTCTAAGGCTTCGCTGACAAGCCGGGGGGCGATATTTGGGAAGTGCACATCGACAATCGCCTGCATGGTCTCGCGGTCAGGGAATTCGATGTAGTGGAAAAAGCAGCGGCGCAGGAATGCATCCGGCAGCTCTTTCTCATTATTCGAGGTGATGATGATAATCGGGCGCTGTTCGGCACGAATCGTTTCGCCGGTTTCGTACACATGAAACTCCATACGATCCAGCTCCTGGAGCAGGTCGTTGGGAAATTCGATATCGGCTTTGTCGATCTCGTCAATGAGCAGCACCACGCGCTGATTGGCGGTAAAGGCTTCCCATAGCTTGCCGGGCTTGATGTAGTTGGCGACGCTCTCAACCCCTTCGACACCCAGCTGTGAATCGCGCAGGCGGCTGACCGCATCGTACTCGTACAAACCCTGGGCCGCCTTGGTGCTGGATTTGATATGCCAGGTAATTAATTGGGTATCAAGAGATTCAGCCAACTCTTCGGCCAATAGGGTTTTGCCGGTGCCCGGCTCGCCCTTGATCAAAAGCGGCCGCTCAAGCACCACGGCGGCGTTCACCGCCTGCTTAAGCGCGTCGGTTGCGATATAGGAAGAAGTGGATTCAAACGCCATGGGAGAGCCTCGGCTTGTCGAAAGCGTGTGTATAAAAGGATTCAAACAAGTGTACGTGAGGGTCGCCTTCAAGGCCAACAGCCTTCTCTATCGCATCTTTTTTACACCTGCCAATTCGGCGGCACTATGCCCTGGCGCTGCATTTGTCGGTAGACCGTGGGTCGAGAAACCCCCAGCGCGCGAGCCACGGCGCTTATGTTCCAGTGCTGTGCCTTAAGCATTTCCAGCAATGTGTGATCGGTGTTGCCATGAGTGTCTGCAGGCTTGTGGTGGCTCTGCTGGGTAATGCGTTGGCTAAGGCACTGTTCGGGCAGGTCGTGAACGGTAATTTCGTCGCTTTCCGAGGTAGCCAGGGCAAACGCCAGCGCATTTTTAAGCTGGCGAATATTGCCGGGCCAGGCGTAGGCGAGCAGGGCGCTGATGGCATCGGCGCGCAGGCGGGACGAATGACGACCGCCGCGTTCGTTGACCACATCGTTAAACACCTGACGAATCACGTAGAGCTTATCGGCGCGTTCACGCAGCGCAGGCAGGCGTAGTTGAGCCCCATTAAGGCGATAGTAGAGGTCTTCGCGGAACTCGCCCTGCTCGATCATCGCATCAATATCACGGTGGGTGGCGGTGATTACCCGAATATCGACCTTTACAGGCGTGTTGGCACCCAGCGGCATGACCTCCCGCTCTGCCAGTACGCGCAGCAAACGGGTTTGCAGTGACAGCGGCATATCACCGATTTCATCCAGAAACAGTGTGCCGCCGTGGGCCTGGGGAATTAGCCCGCGCATACCTTTGGAACGGCCACCGGTAAAGGCGCCTGGCTCGTAACCAAACAGCTCGCTTTCAATCAGCGCTTCGGGGATAGCGGCGCAGTTCACTGCGATAAAGGGCCCTTTGGCGCGTTGACCGCTGTTATGTAGTGCTCGGGCAACCACCTCTTTCCCCGTGCCGGTTTCACCGCTGATCAGCACATTAACGCTGGCTTCGTTGCGCAGCCGTTCGGTCAGCTTCTGGACTTTGCGCATGGCAGGGTCGTCTGCGCCTAAGCGTGCCAGAGGCTCCGGAAGGCCGGAGGGAGTCGGATGCGCTTGAGCCGGGCGTGGGCGTCGCGGCTCCAGCAGGCTAATAAAGTAAATGGTGTTGTCTACTCTGGCACGAAAAGCGCGCAGTTGGTCGTCGGTGGCGCTGTTGATGCTAAGCACATCGGCGATATCACACTCGAATAACTCTCCTAGCATGGGCGTAGGGTCTATCGACCAGGGTGGCCAGCGGCGCCGGTGCTCGGCGATCAATTCACGCCCTACGGCATTGGCAGCAATCACTTGCCCGTTCTCTTCAATGGCAATGAGCCCTCGTCCGTTAACGTGTACAAACTCTCGCGAGGTATCCAGGCGCACCATCAGGCAGTCGCGATAGCGCTGCAGGAAATAAGCATCCTCAATCATGCGCGCGTAGAGCGTTACCAGCGAGAGGCTGAAATTTTGGCTCTCATGCTGAGTAGGTGATTGCAGCGCGGAGATATCCAGCACCGCTATGACATTGCCCTGAGGGTCAGCGATAGGTGCGGCGGTGCAGGTGAGCGAAATATGCGAGGCGTCGAAGTGCTCCTGGCGGTGGCAGATAATCGCCTGGCGGTCGTGTAGGCAGGTGCCTACGGCACAGGTACCCGCAAAGCGCTCGTCCCAATCGGCTCCCAGGTAGAGGCCCGCTCTGCGCAGCTGCTGGTCTTGATTAGGGTCGCCGCGAAACTCGACTGTTATCCCCCGGTGATCGGTGAGAAGCAGCACATAGCCTAGCTGGGCGATTTGTTGATAGAGCTGGTCAACCCCAGCGCGTGCCACGTGCAAAAGTTCATCGACAGATTCCCGATGCTCAATCAGGGTCTGCTGGGGTACAACGCGGGCAGGGCGGGGTCGAGTCGGGTCGAGCTGGTACTCGTTTAGACAGCGCAGCCAGGAGCGTCGGATGGTCGCTTGAGCCGGTAGCTGCGGTACGTCCAAGCCTTCGCCGAGCTGGAAAACATGCTCGATATGCTGGCGCTGCACCGATTGCAGCCGTGCAGGCAGGGGCAATTGAGAGGGCATGGCGTGATTCACTCTGGAGATTGTTATTGTCCTTCCAGCCTATGCGCTCTGGCGTGGCTGTCAACGCAGCGCTATTACGCCGTTAGTCGCGGGTTACACCTGTAACGGCTGACTGTAAACCATGTGACAGGTGTACGCGCTGCATAACGCCCAGTTGGTAACGGTTTTTTAGTTTTTATTTTAATTTTTCAATAGCTTGTAGTTTGTTTTGAGTGATTGGCATAGCGGGTGCTTAGGGTTGAGTGTCACAAGACAGTCAACAATAACAAACCTGCATGGAGTACCCGCTATGTCAGAGACACATACTCAAGCACAAACCCAGCAAACCGCCACGGCCACTGTTCAAGGCTGGTTGAGTAATTTTGATCAGGCGCTGCAAGCCCAGGACATTCAGGGTGTGCTCGCGCTGTTTAATGAAGAGTGCTACTGGCGCGACTTCCTTACCTTCACTTGGAATTTAAAGACCTGCGAGGGCAAGGATGCTATTCAAGCCATGCTCAATGCCACTTTGGAGAACGCGCGCCCTTCAAACTGGCAGCTAGAAGGCGAAGCGACCCAAAATGGCGATATTACTGAGTCGTGGTTCACCTTTGAGACTGCGGTTGCCAGCGGCAAAGGCTACCTGCGGCTGAAAGAGGGTAAGTGCTGGACGCTGCTAACCACGATGCAGTCCCTACACGACTTCCCTGAACCGCGTAATCACCACCGCCCCAAAGGCGCTGAGCACGGTGCCAATAAGCAGCGTGAAACCTGGCTTGAAGCGCGAGAGCGTGAAGAGGCAGAGCTTGGCTACACGCAGCAGCCCTACTGCGTAGTGATTGGTGGCGGCCAGGGCGGTATTGGCTTGGGGGCACGGCTGAAGCAGATGGGCGTGCCGACCATTATTATCGAGCGTAACGAGCGTGCGGGGGATTCCTGGCGCAAGCGTTATAAGTCGCTCTGTCTGCACGATCCGGTCTGGTACGACCACCTACCCTATATTCCTTTCCCTGAAAACTGGCCGGTGTTTGCGCCCAAAGACAAGGTAGGTGATTGGCTGGAGATGTACACAAAAGTGATGGAGCTCAATTATTGGAGTTCCACCGAGTGTCAGAATGCACACTTCGACGAAGCCGCAGGCGAGTGGGTGGTGAACGTCAAGCGTAACGGCGAAGCGATCACTTTGCGACCCAAGCAACTGGTGATGGCCACCGGGATGTCGGGAATGGCTAATGTGCCGACATTCCCTGGCGCGGAAAGCTTTGCAGGGGAGCAGCAGCACTCCAGCCAGCACCCCGGGCCGGATGCCTACAAAGGTAAGAAGTGCGTCATTGTGGGCTCCAATAACTCCGCCCACGATATTGCCGCCGCGCTATGGGAGCACGATGCTGATGTGACCATGTTACAGCGTTCATCTACCCATATCGTTAAGTCGGATTCGCTGATGGAAGAGGTGCTAGGGCCGCTCTATTCCGAAGAGGCGGTGGCCAATGGTGTTACCACTGAAAAAGCCGATCTGATTTTTGCCTCGATTCCCTACAAGGTGCTGCCAGATATTCAGCGCCCGGCATTTGAGGCGATAAAACAGCGCGACGCAGAGTTCTATCAAAAGCTGGAAGACGCAGGCTTTCTACTCGATTTTGGTGACGATGACTCCGGTCTGTTCTTGAAGTATCTGCGCCGGGGCTCGGGTTACTACATCGATGTGGGCGCCTGTGATCTGGTCGCCAATGGCGATATCAAGCTGCGCAGCGGCGTAGGCATTGAGCGGATCAATCCCCACTCCATCACACTGACCGATGGCAGCGAGCTAGAAGCAGACTTAATCGTTTATGCCACCGGCTATGGCTCCATGAACGGCTGGGCGGCGCGGCTTATCTCCCAAGAGGTGGCGGATAAAGTGGGCAAATGCTGGGGCTTAGGCTCTGACACGACTAAAGACCCCGGCCCATGGGAGGGCGAGCTGCGCAATATGTGGAAACCCACCCAGCAGGAGGCGCTGTGGTTCCACGGCGGTAACCTGCACCAGTCGCGGCACTACTCACACTATTTGGCGCTGCAGTTGAAGGCACGCATGGAGGGGCTGGAAACGCCTGTCTATGGTTTGCAGCCGGTTCACCACACGTCTTAACAGGAAGGGTAACCTATGAGTCAGTCCATCAGTCAGCAAACGATGCAGGCCGCGGTGTGGTACGCGGCAAAAGACCTTCGCGTCGAACAAGTACCGGTTCCCACTATCAACGATCCCCATGCGGTGAAGGTAAAAGTCGCCGCCTGTGGTATCTGCGGTAGTGATCTGCACGAGTACGCCGCCGGGCCAATTTTTATTCCGGTGGGTAAGCCGCACCCGATTAGTGGCGAACAGGCGCCGATTATTATGGGCCACGAATTCGCCGGGGAAGTGGTTGAGGTCGGCGATAAGGTAACGCGAGTGAAAGTGGGCGACCGTGTCGCTATTGAGCCGATTCTCTCGCCTAATAAAGACGGCGCCTACCAAATGGAGCGCTATAACCTGACGCCCATGCTCGGCTTTCACGGCCTCTCGGGCGGTGGTGGCGGCTTCTCTGAGTTCACTGTGATGGGTGAGCACATGGTGCATAAGCTGCCAGATGAGCTTAGCTACGAGCAAGGCGCCCTGGTAGAGCCCGCGGCGGTAGCGCTACATGCGGTGCGTCAAAGCTGCCTGAAAGCCGGGGATAGTGCGGCGGTATTCGGCGCAGGGCCCATTGGCTTGATGACCATTGAAGCGCTAAAAGCGGCCGGGGCAGCGCAAATTTATGCCGTTGAGGTGGCGCCTTCTCGAAAAGCCAAAGCCGAAGCGTTAGGCGCCATTGTGGTTGACCCGCAGCAGGAGGATGCGGTGGCAAAAATTCAATCACTGAGCGGTGGCGGCGTGGACGTGGCGTTTGAGGTAACTGGCATTCCTGCGGTGCTGAATCAGGCGCTGCATAGCACCCACGAAGGCGGTGAAGTGGTGGTGGTCAGTATATGGGAAGGGGAGGCCAGCTTTCAGCCTAACGATCTGGTCATTAAAGAGCGCACCATGAAGGGCATTATCGCCTATCGCCATGTGTATCCAGCGGTAATGGCGCTAATGCAACGGGGCTATTTCCGGGCCGAAGATATGGTCACCCAGCGCATTCCCCTGGCGGACATTGTGGAGGAGGGCTTTGAGGCGCTGTTAAACGATAAGGCTCAAGTGAAGATCATCGTGACACCCTAGTGACTTTGATGATTTCTAGACGCTAGCTAACTCACATGATGCTTTGTGATGCAAAAAGGCTACAAATTGCGCAATGCTGGTGCAGTTTATTTGCTGCAATGCGAGAGAGATCAATAAAGATCAAACTATATTTTATTAATACATTGTTTTATATGTATTTTTTAAAAATTGGCACGCAAATCGCAATATATATGGCAAAGGGTGAGTGAATAGAGAAACAACGGCTTAGATAGCTTGCTTCTCTCCCTTCTTCACCTACATCGCTACCACTTAGTAGCGATAAACCGAGTGAGCTGGCGTGCTCCACCTGGGTCCCCTTCGGGGGACTTTTTTTATGGCCGAATTTTATGTACGCATTTTATAAAATAGAAAAACTATCAGGGCGCACTTTCTTATAACAATATTTCACAAGACATTTGGAAACAGTGTTCGTATACTACACTCTGTACAGGAAAGTAGGATAGCAAGTACCGCAATCCCAAGCGCATGGAACTGCGCACTGCATAGAGGATGACCCTGATGAGTAATATGAAACTGATTTCTGCCGCTGTTATCACCGCTAGCTTTGCACTGGCAAGCCAAGCAGCACTGGCCTATAACGCTGGTGACGTATTTGTTCGTGGCGGCGTTGCCCAAACGGATACGGGTTCAGGTAATGGTAATCTGAATGGTGATTCACTGAACGTGCAGAGCGCTCGCGGCTTTACCTTCGGTGCTGGTTACCTGTTTACCGATAAGGTGGGCGTTGAGCTCAACAGCTCTGAGAAGTTCGAGCACGATCTGAATACATCTGCTTTAGGTGATGTGGGTAGCGTAGATCGTCTGCCTATTAACCTATTAGTTAACTACTACCCGATGGGTGGTCTGGATTCCAAAGTTCAGCCTTACGTGGGTGCTGGCCTTAATTACACACGCTTCTCTGGCGAGCCTAGCGGTGTAAACGTTGATGAGAGTTATGGCGCCATCGGCCAAGTGGGTGTTGATCTGGCTGTGACCGATAACATCATGCTCAATGGCTATGCAAGCTATGCTGATGTGAACGCTGATATCAACGTGGGCGGTGAAGTCGACATTGAACCTGTCACCATTGGCGGTGGTGTTACTTACCGCTTCTAAGTTTCGTTTCTAAGTTCCATCTGGCTACACTTGATAGCCAGACACAATTCAACGCCCGGCCATGTGCCGGGCGTTGTTTGTTTTAGTACTTGGAAAGCGCTGTTACAGAGCTTAGGGCGTGAGATTTGCAAAGCCACTTTCTGTCACCACCACATTATCTTCAATACGAATACCGCCACAGGGCGCAAGCTGGTCGACGAGCTGCCAGTTAATAGGCAGATCCGTATTGCGCAGCGGGGCGAGGAGCATATGGATAAAATACAGCCCGGGCTCAATGGTAATGACCATGCCAGGGCGCAGCGTGCGTGTAAGCCGCAGCGCTGGGTGCTGTTCTGGGGCAGGGGCTGGCGTGCCATCCGGGTGGCGTAACCCAGCCACATCGTGTACCTGGAGGCCCAGAGAATGACCCAGTCCATGAGGGCAGAATGCACGCGTAATGCCTTCGGTCACCGCTTGATTGGCGGTACCTTTAAACAGATTGTTAGCCACCAATATTTCGCCTAGCTGCTGATGCATTTGCTCGTGCAGTGATACAAAACTAACGTCTGGTGCTACGTCTTTGACCAGCGCATCTTTTAACCCCTGCATGGCGGTGACCAGCTCGCCAAACACAGAGGGTGCATCGGGGCCTACATAAGTGCGGGTAATATCGGCGCAGTAACCGCGAAAGCGGCGGCCTGCATCGACCAGCAGGCTGTAGCGCTGTTTCGGCGCGCTAAGGTCGTAGTGTTGGTAGTGCAGAACCCCAGCATGTGCGTTTAAGCCAATAATATTTTGGTAAGGCACGTTTGATTCGCGCTGACGGCTGGCACCCAGGTACGCCAATTGAATATCCAGCTCAGCGGATGCCCCCATAAAAGCGGCTTGTGCGGCCTGGTGTCCCGCTATCGCTAGGCGGTTGGCTTCACGAAGACAGGCGATCTCATAGGGCGTTTTAAACAGACGTAGTTCATCCAGTGCCGTAATCACTGGCTCGGGTTGAACGTCAGCCTTTGACGCCAGTTGGGCACCGCTGGTGAGTCGCCCGATATCACCAATAACGGCGGTTTTGCCGGTCAATGGTGGGGCGATTTTATCGCTGCATAGGTGGATGTCGAATTCAGTTACCCAGGGCTCTTCGGGTAACTGAGTAGGCAAATGCCAAAAGTCGGCGGGCGCATATAAGTAGAGCTGTGGGCGTTTTTCGGGCTGAATAATCAGCCAGCTATGCTGCACATCAGCTAACCCCACCCAGTGCATCAAATGCCCATAGGTTTGAAAAGGCGGGGCATGGTCATCAGCAAAGTGCGTGCTCGCGTGACCACTATAAATTGCTAGGCTATCCAGTTTTTGGTCAGCCAGAATTTCAGCATAAGCATGCTGTAGATGCGCGATATGGTCGCGTTGCAAGTTAAATAAGCTAGTTGACATTTAAAACGGTGCCTTCTGTTAAGTAAGCTTTATCAAATACGCCTTCTCAAACAAGCTTTCTCAAATACGTGCTTAGGCACGTGGCGGAGTAAGCTCGCTCCAGAACCCATCCAGTTCAGCATGGTGATGGCTTTGGTGGCGATATAGCCGTAGTTCCATGGGTACATCCCAGCGGCTATCACCTGCTCTTACCAGAGTACCTTGAGCAAGCTCCGCGGCCACGTTGCGCTCAGGCAGCCAGCTCATTCCATAGCCCAGCAGCACCAGCTCTTTAATGCCCGCCGCGTAGAGATTTTCACTCTGCGCAGTTAGAAAGGTGGTTTGCGGAAGCCTGGCTAAGTGGGCTTTTACCGCAGATCCCAGCAACCCGCGCTTAGGGTAGGCAAGCCATGGCAATGGCTGGGAGCGCGATCCTGGCAACAGTGCGCGGGGTTTGCCCTCTGGGGTTAGCCCCGTCACTGGAATCAGTCGCTCATGCCCAATCACGCGATAGTTGCAGGCGCTAGTGTCGATATCCAGGTCGCAGCGTCCGATCGGCCAGTAGCAGATCGCCAAGTCGCACTCGGCTCGAGCTAAGGCTTGAAAATAGTCATTGGCTACCCAGCCGGTCGCCCGCAAATAGGGCTGAACGCGATCTTGCCAGCCTGTAGAGGCTAGCCATTCCGGTAAAAAGTGCGGCAATAGGCTCTGCGGCGCGGCGACCATAATACGCCGCTGCTGACCTGCGTTAATCTCGCGCACTCGGTCACGGGTCAAACGCACTCGCTCAGTCACCTGTTCGCACAGGGTCAAAAATTCCTCCCCTGCCGGGGTGAGCGAAAGCGGTAGCGTTTGACGATTAATCAGCGTTACGCCCATCTCCTCCTCAAGCAGTTTAATCCGCCGGGAGAAGGTGGGCTGGGTAACGTGTTGATCATCCGCTGCGCGAGAGAAATGCCGCGTTCTGGCCAGGGCGATAAAATCTTCTAGCCAGCGAATTTCCATGCGCTACCTCTTAGTGCAGGAATCAGTGCAGGAATTAGTGCAGGAATAAATAGCCGCCTCACAGGCGCCCCTCCTCAACAGCGTGGCACGCTACACGGGTTCCATCACCCTGGGTTTGCAGCACGGGAATCTCTTGCTTGCAGCGGGCGTTGGCATGGGGACAGCGACCATGGAAGACGCAGCCGCTGGGTAGATTAACCGGAGTTGGCACTTCGCCGGTAAGACGAATATGCTGGGGGCGGTCATCCTTCAAACGTGGAATCGCCGAGAGCAGCGCCTGGGTATAGGGGTGGCGCGGCTTTTCAAACAGCGTGGCCGTAGTGGCAATTTCACACACCGTGCCTAAGTACATCACCGCTACCCGGGTGCCAAAATGTTCCACCACTGCCAAGTCGTGGGTAATGAACAGATAGGTCAGATTACGTTCTTGCTGGGCTTCCATCAGCAGGTTGAGTACCTGGGCTTGAATGGAGACGTCCAGCGCAGAAATGGGCTCATCGGCAACGATAAACTCCGGATCCACGGCCAGCGCACGAGCAATGGCGATACGCTGGCGTTGCCCGCCGGAGAACTCGTGACCAAAGCGCTTACCCCAGTCTGGGTCGATACCCACCGAGCGCATCACCTCTTCCACCTTGTCGAGAATCTGCGGCCGTTTCCAATCAGGATGGTGCAAACGCAGCGGCTCTTCCAGAGTTTGTTGAATTGTCATGCGTGGATTGAGCGACGCATAAGGGTTCTGGAAGATCATCTGCATGCGCTTGCGATACGGCAGCAACTGGCGGGAACTCAAGTTGTCGATGCGATTACCATCGTAGCGTATTTCACCTTCAGACGGGGTTAGCAGCCCCATAACGGTGCGAGCCACGGTGGATTTGCCACAGCCTGACTCGCCCACCACGCACAGCGCTTCACCGCGTTTGATATCCAGATTGACGCCGTTAATAGCGTGAACGTGTTCCTGGTGACGCACCAGTTTACCGCCCTTAAAACGCAGCTGATCCAGAAAATCGCCAGAGAGAGAAAAACGCTTTTTAAGATCGCGAATCTGCAGCAGCGAGTCGGCGCTCTCTTCATTCTGCGTGTGAGGCGCGTTCAGCGTTTCTGCCTGTGCACTCATAAGGTTTCCTCTTTCAAACGGCGATCTTCGAGCATTTCGGCGACCATATGACACGCTACGCGGCAGTTGCCGGATTCGACAAATTCTGGCACCTGCTGGGTGCAGGCGGGGCGGGGCTGACCATCGGCACGATTGATAAAATCGCAGCGTGGATGAAACGCGCAGCCGCTCGGCAGGTTAGAGAGTGACGGCATGCTGCCACGAATTTGATTGAGCTTCTCGCCCGGTGTTGCCATTTGTGGCAGGGCGTTGATTAACCCCTGTGTATAGGGGTGCTGCGGGTCATTAATAATTTCCCGGGTTGGCCCTTGTTCAATGACTCGACCGGCGTACATGACCAGCATGCGCTGGGTAACTTGGCTGACCACGCCCAGATCGTGGGTGATCAAAATCAGCCCCACGTTATGCTGCTCGCAAAGATCTAGCAGCAGCGCCATGATTTCGGCCTGGATCGTCACGTCGAGTGCCGTGGTAGGCTCGTCGGCGATAATAATGTCTGGATTAAGGAGTAGCGCGATGGCGATAATAATCCGCTGGCGCATACCACCGGAAAGCTCGTGGGGGTACTGATCCAGACGCGTTTCTGGCGAAGGGATTTGCACCTGACGCAGCTTATCCAGAGCAATCCCGCGAGCCTCTTTGGAGGAGATGCGTCGGTGCGCTTTTAAGCACTCGACCATCTGTTCGCCAATAGAGAGCACCGGGTTGAGCGTCATCATCGGGTCTTGGAAAATCATTGAAACGCGATTGCCGCGCACTTTTCGCAGACCGCGCTCAGACATGCGGTTAAGCACCTGACCGTCAAAAGTCACCGTGCCGCCGGCGATAAAGCCCGGTTTGGCAATCAGGTTGAGTAGCGAGAACGCAGCGACGGATTTGCCTGCGCCGGACTCACCGACAATGCCCAAGCGCTCACCACGCTCAAGGCTGAAACAAATATCGCGCAGGGCGTGTACGTCACCTTGGCGCAGCGCAAAACGGACATCGAGGTTGTTGACTTCAAGTAGTGCCATGGTGTCCTCAGCCTTTGTAGAGTCGTGGGTTCATGACATCACGCAGCCAATCGCCGAGTAGATTGATCGACAGCACCAGCACCACCAGTACAGCACCTGGAATCAAGGTGATCCACCAGGAGCCTGACTGAATATAGTCAAAGCCAGACTTGATCAGTGAGCCCAGCGACGGGTGCGTCTCTGGCATACCCAGTCCCAAAAACGACAGTGCCGCTTCAGAGATAATCGCGTTGGCAATCTGCACGGTGGAGATAACAAAGATCGGCGACATGGTGTTGGGCAACACGTGGCGGAACATAATCCGTTTGCTGCGCAGCCCCATCACACGGGCAGCGTCAACGTACTCTTTGTTCTTCTCTGCCAGCACTGAAGCGCGCACGGTACGCGCATATTGAGGCCATTCGGCCAGGCCGATAATCAGGATCAGCATCATCACCGCGTACTGGCTATAGAAGGCGCTGCCCATGGTCGCTTTGACCAAGGCGCCTACCACAATGGCGACCATAAGAGTCGAGAAGGACAGCTGAATATCCGCTAGACGCATTAAGATAGTATCAACACGACCGCCTAGATACCCCGCCATCAGGCCGAAAGTGACCCCTAGAAGGGCCTGCAAAATAACTGCGCCGAAGCCGATCAGTAGCGAGACACGGGTGCCATACAGCACTACCGACCACAAATCGCGGCCCTGAGCGTCGGTACCCAGGGCGAAGCGGTCATCAGCTCCATCGATCCAGAAGGGCGGTAGCTCGGATGACATGATGTCGATCTGAGAGAGGTCATAAGGGTTTGTGGGTGCCAGCAGCGGTGAGGCAAAGGCCGCGATCACCATGCAAATAAACACAGCCAGGCAGAGCTGGGCAGTGTAATCCCGTTTAAAGCTGTACCACATATAAGAGTCGCGTAGGCGCGCCCAGCGGCTGGGTGGAGCGCTCGCGGGGGAATTAGGTGTCATACTCATGCGGGCTTCCCAGTCAGTTTAACAGTGGGGTTCACCATGCCGTAGATCAGATCTACAATCGTGTTGGTGACCACAAAAATAACCCCGACAATCATCAGGTAGGTCACAATTAACGGGATATCGGCGCGGTTAATCGCGTCTAGGAACATCAGTCCCATCCCCGGCCATTGGAAAACGGTTTCGGTCAAAATGGTGTACGCCACCATGGTGCCGATCTGCACGCCGCCCACGGTAATCACTGGCAGCATGGTGTTCTTGAGGGCGTGAACGAAATACACCCGACGCATCGAAATGCCTTTAGCGCGGGCGTACTTCACATACTCCGACTGCAGGACTTCCATCATTTCAGCGCGAATCAGGCGAATAAACAGCGGTAGCATGATGGAGGCTAGGGAGACCGCCGGTAGTACCAGATGCTGTAAACCGTTCCAGGTCGCCAGGTTGGTGTCCCAGTGACCCACCACGTTGACGAGATCATAGCCACGGCCGAAGGAGGGCATATTACCTTCGGTGGAGAAGAAAGCATTGAGCCATGCGCCCCAGCCGGTACTTTCTGGGAACAACGTAACGGTGACGCCAATGGCGAAAATCTGAATCAGTACAATCGCGGTCAAAAACACCGGAATCGAAATGCCGATGATCGACACGCCCATAAACAGGCGCGATATCGGCGAGCGCGGTTTGATGGCGCTATACACTCCTATGGGGACTGAAAACAGCACAATAATCAGCGTCGCGGCAAATACCAGCTCCAGGGTGGCGGGTAAATGGCGGGCGATTACTTCTAACGCTGGTTCGCGGTAGAAATACGAGTAGCCAAAATCACCTTGCACGGCATTTTTGGCAAAGCGGACGTATTGCACCAGAAACGAGTCATTGAGGCCTAAGCGCTCGCGAATCTCTGCGCGCTCACTTTCCGGCACCGACTGGCCGACCATCTGCTGTACGGGGTCACCCAGGTTGTCCTGAATGGCGAAGGCCAGCACGCTGATGACAAACATCACCAAAATCGCGTGCATCAGCCGCTTGATTAAAAAGGCAATCATGGCGTACGCCACCTATGTGAAGGGTTCATCAAAGGGAGTAGGGGCATGTAATACAGAGTTTTCCCAGCCTCAAACCGCCATGCAAAAGGCTTCGCCCCCTAAGCGCTTAGGGAGCGAAGCATCCTTGCGGTTTATGCTGAAGTGACTCTTTTGATTTAATGCTAGGCACTTAATCAGCGATGTTGATGCTTAGTCGTCGCTGCGATTAATTACTAGATCACCCAGGTAGGGGAAATCGATGGCGTTGACCACGGGTTCAACCTCAATGCCGTCAGCGGCGGCGTAGGCAAGGTTCTGCCAGTGCAGCATGATGTAGCCTACATCTTCGTAAAGCATAGCTTCGGCTTCACGCAGCATTTCTTTGCGTTTTTCGAGATCGGTTTCGCTATCGGCTTCTGTCACCAATGCATCAATCTCTTCGTTGCAGTAGTTGCCGTAGTTGTACTGACCCGCACCGGTCTCTTCATCAATACAGAAAGAGAGGTACTGGAAGAAGTTAGCGGTATCTTCGGTGTCAGCGTGCCAGCCGATCATCGCCATATCGGATTGGCGAGTATCGTATTCAGGCCAGTACTGCGCCAGGGGCATGGTACGCAAATCAACGTTAATATTGATTTGTGCCAGCATGTTAGCGACCGCTTGGGCAATCTGGGCATCGTTTACATAACGGTTGTTGGGGGCAATCATTTCAACGCTGAAGCCCTCTTCGTAGCCCGCTTCAGCCATTAGCTCTTTGGCGCGTTCAATGTCGTAGCGTGGCGTTAGATCTGGGTTATGACCTGAGTAGCCCTCAGGCGAGAATTGACCTGCTGGTGTGGCGAAACCGCGCATCAAACGGTCGGCAATGGCTTCTTGGTTAATGGCCAAATCGACTGCTTGACGAACACGTGCGTCTTGGAAGGCTTCAACGCGCTCTTCGTTCATTTGGAAGCCAATGATACGTGTACCGTCAATCTCAATCAGGTTGACGCCATCGGCCTCGCGTACACGATCCAGATCGTTAGGCGGAACGGCATCAATAAAGTCGACCCCGCCGGAGAGCAAGGCAGCAACCCGTGAGGCGTTCTCAGCGATAGGTGTCAGTACAATGCTAGATACATTGCCTTCACTTTCGGTATCCCAATAATCTGCAAAGCGTTCAAAATCAACCCGGACACCCTGGCGGCGGTCGGTGACAATAAATGGGCCAGTGCCGGAAACGTTGCGCGAAGCAAAGGAGTTGCCTGCTTTGACGATTTCAGTTTTGTCATTGCCGTCGTCGGTTTCGCCGGTGTAGAACTCGCTATCCATCGGGAAGATGTAGGTAGCCAGGTTGAGTAGCAAAGGGTAAGGTTCGGTGGTGACGATCTCAACGGTATAGTCGTCAACGGCTTCAGCGCTGGCAACCGGCTCAAAAATAGCACGGTAGTCAGGGCTCTCTTTTAGACGCTCAATGGTCCATACCACGTCTTTGGCAGTAAAATCGTTCCCAGAGTGGAAAGTAACGCCTTCACGCAGCGTCATACGCATGGTGGTTTCGTCGACTTGCTCCCACTCGGTGGCCAAGCGCGGTTCAAACTGGAAATCTTTTGTCCAGCGGACAAGCGGATCAAACGCAAGGTGAGAGAAGCGCAACATGCCGCCAGAGAGCTGCTCGTGGATATCGAGGGTTTCAGGGTCAGCGGAGTAACCAATGCGAAGCGTTTCAGCACTTGCGGTCATTGGCAGCAACGCCGTACCCGCTACCACTGCACCAATAACGGAAGCCAGTAAGGTTTTCTTGAGCGTCATATTCGTTCCCTTAAATCATTGTTTATTGTTCGCTTTGTCGCCGTTTGCCTGGCTTGAGGCACTCTTCCCGCTAGGCAAACGTCAGCAAAACAGACACGGTCAGTCTGTAAGCCCTCTTTACAACATAAGCTTACAACCTAGGCTTACAACATAGAGAGTGCTTATCACGTCATACAATCGAAATAATGACAGGCATCATTCGTCTACTGAATGATGAGGCTAATAGCGGCACGCTGATGGCTTAGCTTAAGCCGAAAGTAGTAAGCGAAAAGCGACGCATAACAGGACGGAAACACCTTATGTGGAAAAAACTTGGGATAGCGTTGATCGCTTCTTGGCTACCTATCAATGGTTTTGCCGCTGAGCCTGTGGAGCAACGTAGCCCTAATCACGGGGGGGCAGAGCGCGCAGCGCCTGAAATAGCAGGCACGTTAGACGATGAACTACATGAGTGGTTTATTTTAAGTCACGGCAATGACTCAAATGCGTCTTTTGTTGAACTGGGTAACGATATCAGTATTGATATCACTGGTTCTGTTGACGATGAGGCATGGGAAGGCGAGGAGTCGCTCTCTATTAGCTTAACCGTGAACGAAGAGCAGTTAATCAATGCGGTGGTTATTTATTCCATTGGAAGTTCTATCTCCCCGCCGTTATTCACCTCTGAAGGCGGTGAAGTGGTCATAACGCTGACGCGCTATGAACGCTCCAGCCAAATCGTGCATGTGGCGGGTAAAATAACGGGTATATTGGCGTTGCAAATCGAGCTGGGTGAACCGCCAAGCCTAGACGAGGGCATTGAAATTGACGTGGCGTTCGATGTAGAAGCGCAAAAAATAGAGTTCTAATCCAGCAGGCCGACCTTTGCCAACCTGCTGAAAGCGCCTGGCAGGGCGATGTTAGGAAAATTGCTGGTGTAGCCAGGTATTAATGGCGTCAGATTCGTACATCCACTCTTCACGTCCATCGTCGTGGGTAATTTTCAAGCAGGGCACTTTGACTTTACCGCCCCCTTCCAACAGCGCCTGCTTATGGGCAGGGTCGAGCTGGGCATCACGTCGTTCAATGTTCAGGCCTAAGCGTGCCATTTCTTTGCGCACCTTGATGCAAAAAGGGCAGGTGCGAAATTGGTATAGCGCCAGCTTCTGGCAGGCTTGATCCACGCTAGCTTGCTCTTCAGGCGAGCGCTCTACAGACTTAGGCGTGGAAAGCTTCTCGGAGACCATCATGACCGGCGCAAGCACCAGGCGAAGGCCACGGAAAAAATAGCGAATTAAAACGCGCATCGAAAAGCTCCTTTGCTGATGTGTCGGCTCTCACCAGCGTAACGAGTGGGAAGTAAGTGATAGCCACTATTGATAAACAGTGGCTGCATCCTGCAACAACTGGAGGGATTTGTCACTTGAGGGTCGATTTGCCAGCGTTTATAGCGATGAGGTGATGAGCGAAAAGCGTCAACATGCTAGGCTGCTAGCCATTTTTAGACTATTTGGCTATTTCTAAACCATTTGGTTATTTTTACGTCATTTTTTGGCTTTTAGTAACTCAGTTTATGAGCGATTAACGGGGCGAGAGCCATGCATCTGCATATTATGGGTATCTGTGGCACCTTTATGGGTAGCCTTGCGCTGTTGGCGCGTGAAATGGGGCACCAGGTGAGTGGCTCCGATCAGAATGTTTACCCACCGATGAGCACCCAGTTGGTTGATGCGGGCATTACCCTGATGGAGGGCTATCACGCCGAGCATCTGTCGCCAGCGGCGGATCTTGTGATCGTCGGCAACGCTTTGTCACGGGGCAATGAAGAGGTTGAGGCGCTACTCAATAGCGGCTTGCCGTATACCTCGGGCGCGCAGTGGCTAGCCGAGCATGTGCTGCCTGGACGGCGCGTCATTGCCGTGGCGGGCACCCATGGAAAAACGACCACTGCAAGTGTATTAGCCTGGTTGCTAGACAGCGCGGGCTTAGCACCGGGTTTTCTGATTGGTGGCGTGCCGCGTAATTTTGGCGTGTCGGCGCGTTTGGGCGACCCGCAAGCACCGTTTGTGGTGGAAGCCGATGAGTACGATACGGCGTTCTTCGATAAACGCTCCAAATTTGTTCACTACCGCCCGCATATCGCCATACTCAATAATCTTGAATTTGACCACGCCGATATCTTTCCAGACCTGGCCGCTATTGAGCGCCAGTTTCATCACTTGGTGCGCACCGTGCCCAGCCAGGGCCAGTTGTTAGTTGCCGATCAGCAGCCTGCGCTTGAGCGTGTGATAGAGCAGGGAGTCTGGACGCCGGTGGTGCACTTTGGCGATCAGGTCACGAGCGAATGGCAGCTCAAGCTGGAGCGTGCTGACGCCAGTCGCTTCCAGGTCATTTATAGCGGTGATAAGACGGGTCAGGCGGGCAGCAGCCAAGAGCAGGATGGGGTCGTGGAGTGGCCGCTCACCGGTGAGCATAATGCCCGCAATGCACTGGCAGCACTGGCGGCGGCCCATGTGTGTGGGGTGGATTTAGCCCGTGGCTGCGCGGCGCTGGCGCGTTTTGAAACGCCCAGACGACGCCAGGAAGTGCGCGGTGAGATCAATGGCATCCAGGTCATTGATGATTTCGCCCACCACCCCACGGCGATAGCCGCCACGCTTAAAGGTCTACGTGCAGCGACGACCAAAGGGCGTCTGCTGGCGGTAATTGAACCACGCTCTAACACCATGCGTTTAGGCGCGCTGCGCGAACGGCTAATGGAGAGCGTGGCAGACGCGGATGGCGTATTTTGGTTTCAGCCTGCTGGACTTGACTGGTCGATGGACGAACTCGTCGCGCGCCAGGGCGAGCACGCCCAGCTGTTTAGCGACATTGACGCGCTGGTGGCGGCCGTGGTCACTCAAGCGTCACCGCTAGACCGCATTGTGGTGATGTCCAACGGTGGCTTTGAGGGTGTTCATGAGCGACTGCTGGCCGCATTAGCGATAGCCAAAGAGGGAAAAGCGTGACAGATAGAGCAGAGGCAGCGTTTAAAAAGCCGATTACCGTGGCGCTCACCGGTGCGTCGGGGGCGCAATACGGTTTACGTCTGATCGATGTGTTAGTCGCAGCGGGTCATGAAGTGTGGGTAATGATTTCCAAAGCCGCCCATATGGTCATCGCCACGGAAACTGATATTGAGCTGCCTGCACAGCCCCAGCGTTTAGCCGAAGCGCTGAGTGAGCGCAGTGGCGCGCAGCCGGGTCAGATTCGCTGTTTCGGCCGCGAAGACTGGATGGCACCGGTGGCATCAGGTTCTGGTGCGCCCTCTGCCATGGTGGTGTGCCCGTGCTCTACTGGCACGCTTTCAGCCGTGGCAACAGGGGCCAGCAATAACCTGATTGAGCGGGCGGCGGATGTGGCGATTAAAGAGCGCCGCACGCTGGTGCTAGTGCCGCGGGAAAGCCCATTTTCACCGATTCACCTAGAGCATATGCTGGCCTTGAGCCGTTTGGGAGTGGTCATCTTGCCGGCCGCGCCAGGGTTTTATCACTGCCCACAAAGTATTGATGATCTGATTGATTTTATTGTCGCGCGAATCCTTAATCAGTTGGGCATCAAGCATACGCTGGTACCTCGCTGGGGAGAGGTCGGAGATAAGGATGAGTGATCTATGATGTCTTGGGCCACACTGTCAGTTTTTGTGCCAACGTTTCTGTTTGTTTCGCTGACCCCCGGTATGTGCATGACCCTGGCTATGGTGCTGGGCATGACCCAAGGTGTTAAGCGTACGCTATGGATGATGATGGGTGAGCTGCTGGGCGTAGGCTTAGTGGCTGCCGCCGCAGGCGCGGGTGTGGCGGCGTTAATGCTGCGTCAGCCAGAGCTATTTGTGCTGTTTAAATGGGTGGGCGGCGCTTACCTGGGCTATTTGGGCATTATGATGTGGCGTTCCCGAGGGCGCATGGCGATTCCCAGTGAGCTGGATGCGGGCCCGCCCGCAAGCCCTCTGCAGTTAGCCATGCAAGGGTTTGTTACCGCGGTGGCAAACCCGAAAGGGTGGGCATTTTTTATGGTGCTGCTGCCGCCATTTTTGGATAGCAGCCGCCCGCTGCCAGGCCAGCTGAGTCTGCTGATCGCGGTCATTTTGACCATTGAGTTTGCCAGCATGCTGGTCTATGCCACTGGCGGCAAAACGTTGCGCAATGTGCTGGGTAAGAGTGGCAATGTGCGTTTACTTAACCGCATCGCCGGAACGCTGATGATTGGCGTTGGTTTATGGCTGGCGCTCGGTTAGGAGGGGCTTTTAAACTGGCGGTAAGAGGCCCACGCGTGCGCTAATCAGTACCAGCGAAGCGGCGCTGAGCAGACGCCACGGGCAAGGGCGCATGGAAGGGCGGGGCTGCTGCTGCCAGTGCAGCAGTGTGAGCGCGCAGACGACCAGGCCCAGTAGCGCACCGCCTACCAAGTCACTGAACCAGTGCACACCCACGACCAGCCTTGATAGCGCCATGGGCAGCGCCAGGGTTAGTGCAATCCAGTAAACCCAAAAACGTTTTTGGCGGGGCATCTCGGCAGCAACGAAGGCTGCGGTAAGGCCAAATAGCACCACCGCGGTTGAAGTATGGGCACTGGGGTAGGAAAACGACCCGATCAGGTAGTCCGGTGTCTCCGGGCGAGCGCGCCCAAACAGCGCCTTACCGATAATGTTCAGCAGGGCAACGCCAGTAAAGGCGCTACACCAGTGCAGCAATGCCGCCCATCGCTTACTCACCAGCAACCACATCGCCCAGGGGAGTATTAAGGCGATAATGCCCAGGGTGTCACCGATGCGCGCAAAAATATTCCCCGCTAGATAAGTAACATCACTTTGCAGCTGGGCGAACAATTGCTGAATAAGCAGATCCATTTCCAGCGGACCATGGTGGGTAATGACCAGCAGTGTCCAACCCGACAGGCTGCCTAGCGCGATTACCAGCAGCAATAGTGAGGCTAATGGAACGTCACCGGTTTGGCTCATAGCGAGCCATGGCCTTCGTAGCAGTGGCACACGGCGAATGCTTCCGGCAATCGCCCGGTAAAGTCGGCCATGCCGTGTCGCCTGGTGTCGACCCCAGGAAAAAATTATCGCGAGCACAACAATGATCGCAGCAAGGATAAGTAAAGCCGCCTCTAGGCCTGGCGGAAGATTTAAGTGGTGCTGCCAGGTACGCCCCAACAAATAGCCGGGTAGTACATAGGCAGGTGCCCACAGCGCTGCAGAGGTTAGATTGGCCCAAACAAACGTCCGTGGTGGCATCCGCATCATACCTGCTACCAGCGGAATAATTGGCCGCACAGGGCCGACAAATCGGCCGATAAAAACCGACCATATGCCATAACGCTCAAAGAACCGCGCCCCTCGACCTAGCCATTCCGGATGCTGTGACAGTGGCCACCTCTTTGTGACCTGTTCTCGATGCTTGAAGCCTAACGAAAAACTAATCCCATCGCCTAAAACAGCGCCTATTAAGGCAGCGCCGATTAACCACGCTAAGCCGATATCCTGATGCCCCGCCAGGGATGCAGCGGTAGTGATTAACACCACTCCTGGTACCAGTAACCCCACTAGGGCAAGGGATTCTACTAATGAAATCACCAACACCAAAAAGATAATAAGCGGCGGTGATGGTGTTAATGAGTGGAGCATATCTGCTAGTGGCACTGAGTACTCCGGCGGCAAGTAATAGAAAGTGATAAAAGCGAGCCCTAGACGTTGGCAAGTGCCATGCCGCGAGCGCCAAGGCGCTTTAGATACTGCTCAAAATGTTCCGTACGGCTGGGTAAGCAGGCTGCAATGCGAGCTTCTAGCTGGCCAGTCTCTACCAATACACGCTGTGAGAGTGCTCGTTGCAAGCGTTCGCGTACCAGTAGAGCACCGCTTTCACTGGTGTCCGGTAGCACTAGCCAGAAAGTGGCACTGTCCGCGCGCCCAAGTACGTCATGGTCGCGACAGCGGCTATTCACTTCACTGCATAGCGCCCCCAGCAGAGCTGATTGTGCGCGATGACCAAACTGCTCTTCTGCCATATCCAGCTGCGGCAAATAAAGTACCAGTACTGCGAGTTGCTGGTTGAGCATGGCCGCCCGTTGGAACTCGCTGTGTAAGCGCTCTTTTAGCGTGTCAATGTGGTAGGCATTGCAGTCGCTGTCGTTGGGATCCGTAGCACGGAGGAGAGCACGGCGTCGCGCGTGTTCCCAGCGGGGGAGTGCGAGTAGCAGCGTCAAGGCAGTATAGCCAACAATAATGGCCGGTGGCGCAGACGCGACCGAGGGGAGCAGCCACCACAATGGCCCAAAGGCGATATTGATCAGTAACGCCGCCCAAAGCGGTAGTAGTAAAAAAGCGGCGGTAATCGGCAGGCCTAGCCAAATAGGCGATACTTGAGGCTGATAGTAGAAAGCGCCTAGCACTACCGAATAAGTAGCGCAAAGTAAAATAATACGTGGTAGATAGCTTTTCACCCCTTGCCCAATATGCATTAACAGGGCAGATATAAGCAGCAGGGTCATAAAAGTGGGGATCAGCAGGTCGCGGTAATCTCCCATGGCATACAGCCATAGCGCGTAGCCTGCCATCAGCGGGATGCTGGTGGTATAGGCGAGCGTCATCAACCGCTTGGGAATGTGGTGCACAGTCATATTGGCTCCTGCACCCGCTCGGTCGGCAGTTTGCTGATCTCACCCACCGAAAGCGTTGCCGGCTCAATATCAATTAGCTCAAGATGTTCGCTAGTGATATTGTCGGGTAAATCGGCGAGTAGCAGGCTGCGCCGTCGCAAGGCTTCTTTGGGGGAGCGGGCGAGAATTAACGTCACCAGTGTTGTGCTGCTTAAACGGTAAACGTTTTCAAAATCATAGGTTAGCTCGCACAGTTTTTGAGCCGTTGGCCACAGTTGATGGCGTTTTACATGCAAAATAAATAGCTCTGCATGAACACCTTCGCGCTCACAGCGCGTTTGTTCCCGGCTTATATCGCGCAGCAGTTGCTCACCGGCCCATAGGTTAAGGCCTGGGATTAACCGAAGGCGTTGACGAATGGAGCCATTCATATCGATAAGCTGCTGTGCTCTGGATAAGGCAAGCAGGCCAAGTACCAGCAGAGCGCAAATCAGCAGAATAAATGTCGGCCCATTCAGCAGAGGCGCTACCATGACAGAACTAATCAGCCCAGCACTGAGATTGAAAGCAGCTACCCAGTTTTTTTGTGGCAGCATCAGCATCGCGGCCCACGCCCAGATTAAAATGCCGTGCCGCTCTGGGGCAGCGGCTATTAAACTTAGTAGCAGTGCGCCAGGCACCATTTGCCACGGCAATCCTCGTGAATGACGGTGACTAAAATCAAGCATTAGCGCGGTGATAAATAACCAGCCGACTGATAGCCACAGCACTAGGGCCGCAGCGGGGGGGGTGGCAGGTGTCCAGAATGCCAAGGCTACGGCAGCGGCTAAAAGATTGGCACGTAGCAGGCGGATTTTGTACTTGCTTTGCATGGTGACTTACTATTTGTCCTGAATAACCAGATGCATCTCATCAAGTAGGGTAATTGTAGAATAATTAATCTACACGACCCACATTAGTGCCTTAAGCCTCCTGAGTATAACGGCGAAATGGCGTAACATAAGCAAAACGTTTAAATCGGCGGCACTCGGTTAATTAAAAACTTAAACACCCTTACTGCACGGAGACACTATGAGCGCTTCAACACCGTTCCAAGATGAGGCCTATCAGCACTTATCTGACGGGAATGTGCCCGCCTATATGCGTGCCTTGGGTCAAGCGGCGCGGCGTGCAGCTAGCGAACTGCGGCGGGCGGATACAGGTTTGAAAAACCGTGCCTTGATGGCGATGGCCCACCGCTTGGCCGAAGCACGTGGCCAAATATTGGCTGCCAACGCTGAAGACTTGCAGCGTGGCCGCCAGAACGGTTTGGAGAGTGCTCTGCTAGACCGTTTAGCCCTAAATGATGCGCGCATTGACGCCATGATTGAAGGGCTGCAGCAGGTTGCGGGCTTGCCCGACCCGGTGGGCGAAATTGGCGATATGCGCTATCGGCCTAGTGGCATCCAAGTGGGCAAAATGCGTGTACCACTGGGTGTTATCGGGATTATTTACGAGTCGCGCCCGAATGTGACCTTGGAAGCCGCAAGCCTCTGTTTGAAATCAGGCAACGCCTGTATCTTGCGCGGCGGGTCGGAAGCTAGCCAGTCAAATGCCGCCATTAGCGACTGTATCCAAGCCGGGTTAGCCGATGTGGGGCTGCCCGCCGGTAGCGTGCAGGTCGTCGCCACCACTGATCGCGCAGCGGTGGGGGAAATGATCAGCATGCCTGAATATGTCGATGTGATTATTCCGCGCGGTGGCAAGTCGCTGATTGAGCGTGTTAGCCGTGATGCCCGCGTACCGGTTATCAAACATCTCGACGGCGTTTGTCATGTGTACATCGATACCACCGCCGATCCCGCCAAAGCGTTAGCCATCGCCATTAATGCGAAAACTCATCGCTACGGCACCTGCAATACCATGGAAACGCTGCTAGTTGATGCCCCGATTGCCGACCTGCTGCTACCGGAATTGGCCCGCGCCTATGCCGAGCATGACGTCGAACTGCGTGGTTGCCAGCGCACACAGGCTCTGTTGCCCCAGGCCGCAGCCGCTGAAGAGTCGGATTGGTATGCCGAGTATTTGGCCCCGGTGCTGGCCATAAAAGTGGTCGATGGTATCGACGAGGCGATTGCTCATATTGAGCAGTACGGCTCTCACCACACTGATGCGATTGTCACCCAGGATTATTCACTCGCCCGGCGTTTTATGGCGGAAGTGGATTCCAGCTCGGTGATTGTTAACGCCTCGACCCGCTTTGCCGATGGTTTTGAGTACGGGCTGGGTGCCGAGATTGGCATTTCTACCGACAAGCTTCACGCCCGAGGGCCTGTGGGGTTAGAGGGCCTAACCACGCAGAAATACGTGGTATTCGGTGACGGCCAGGTGCGTGAGTAGTGAGTTACTGTGGACAAGGGGGTGCTGTAAACAGGATGTTTGTATGAATAGTACTGATATGAATAGTACTGGTATGAATGGTACTGGTATGAATGGTATCGGCAGGAATAGGGAGCTGGCATGAGTCAAACGGAGCTACGCATTGGCATGTTGGGCGGCACCTTTGACCCTATTCATTTAGGTCATTTGCGCAGCGCGGTAGAACTGCATGAGGCGCTGTCGCTTGATCGACTACACATGATACCCGCTCAGCAGCCGCCGTTACGCGGGCGGCCCCAGGTTTCTGCTCAGCAGCGTTTGGCACTTTTGGCCGCGGGCATAGCTGACACCCCCGGACTAGTCGCCGATGACCGCGAGCTGCGGCGTGAAGGGCCCTCTTATAGTGCAGATACGCTGGCTGAGTTGCGCGCCGAGGTTGGCAACCAAGCGCGTCTGGCCATGGTTATTGGCTTTGATGCCTTCTTACGACTCACCCAGTGGCACCAGCCAGAGCGCTTGTTCGAGCTTGCTCATTTAGTGGTGATTGCTAGGCCGGGCTATAGTGACCCGCTACCAGCATCATTAATGGAACTGGTAGAGCATCGCAGAGTCGATAGCGTAGAGACATTGATGCAGCGGCCCTTTGGTGGCTACCTGCCGCTGGAATTGCCGTCGCTAATGGCGATCTCAGCGACCTATATTCGTGAGTGTTTAGAAGCGGGGAAAAGCGTGCGCTATTTGCTGCCAGACGCCGTTGAACAGGCCATTGAACAAGGCGGTCTTTATCGCCAACGCGAATAGCGCTGGCAGTCATCAAAGAAGCCGTTACAATGGCCGGCTTTATTGATCGATTAACCAATAAGGTTATCTTTAGGAGTCATGCACATCGATACATTGAAAAATCTAGCGGTTGACGCGCTAGAAGAACTGAAAGCACGTGACATTACGCAGTTAAATGTTGCCAAATTAACCGAGGTTACCGACCTCATGCTGATTGCCAGCGGCACTTCAACACGCCATGTGGCGGCGCTGGCACAAAACGTAGTGGAAAAAGCCAAGGCCGCAGGGCTAGGGCCGCTGGGCGTTGAAGGTGGCGATAACGCCGATTGGGTACTGGTTGACCTTGGCGATGTTGTTGTCCACGTAATGATGCCTGAGGCACGTGCCCTCTATGACTTAGAGCGCCTGTGGGCCGACCTGCCGAGCGATTCGGGTGCCATTGTTGAGTCCCTTGAGCGCTTTCAAGAGCGAGCCAGCATGTCATGAGGATCCGGCTGTTAGCGGTGGGAAGCAAAATGCCTGGATGGGTAGAAGAGGGCGTTGACACTTACCGCAAGCGGCTCCCGAGAGATTTTAGTCTCGAAATAGAAGAAATTGCCCTCGGTCAGCGTGGCAAAAACGCAGATATCGCGAAAGCGCGTGCTCAAGAGGCGCAGCGTATTCGCGATAAGCTACGTGGCGACGAATACGTGGTAGCCCTGGAAGTCAAAGGTAAGCCTTGGACCACTGAACAGCTGGCGCAAGAAGCTGACGCTTGGCGCATGGCTGGGCGTGATATTGTCTTGCTTGTGGGTGGGCCGGATGGTCTTGAGCCCTCGCTATCGGCGATGGCTGATAAAAGGTGGTCGATCTCTCCGTTGACGCTGCCTCATCCGCTGGTGCGGATTATGCTGGCCGAACAGCTCTATCGCGCCTGGACATTACTGATAGGTCACCCTTATCACCGCTAACGGCTGACAGAAATGGTGAGCGATCACTGTTATAGCCTGCTGTGCCCTTTGTTTGAATTGATTGTTTGATTTGAGAGTCATCGTTGCCATGCTCAAGCGCCCCAACACGCTAAAAAACTCCGAGCAAGAACTGCGTATTTTTCGTGTTAGAGCGCTTCTCGCGGTGTTAGTGGTGCTAACGCTTGCAGGCTTACTATCGGGGCGCTTAGTTTATTTACAGATCGTTCAGCACGATATGTACAGCACACGCTCCGAAAATAACCGAGTGCGTGTCGAGCCACTGCCACCTAACCGCGGCTTGATCTACGACCGTAATGGCGTCTTGCTGGCTGAAAACCGTCCTACCTACAACCTCACACTGGTTCGCGAGCGTGTCGATAACCTTGACGAAACGCTGGCGCTGTTGGTTGATCTGCTTGAATTGCCTGACGAAGAAATTGAGGCGTTCAATGTGCGTTCGCGCCAACGCCAGCGCCCCTTCCAGCCCGCGCTACTTACCAGTGACCTAAGCGAAGAGCAAATTGCCCGTTTGGCGGTTAACCGACACCGCTTGCCTGGGGTTGAGATAGAGGCTCAGCCGCTGCGTTATTATCCCGATGCTGAAATCATGGCGCATGCCTTGGGCTATGTTGGTCGTATTAACGCTGAAGAGATGGAAACGCTGGATGCGGGTCGCTATGCGGGCACCCACTTTATCGGCAAAACCGGTATTGAGCGTTTTTACGAAGAGGAACTGCACGGTCAGGCAGGCTTGCGCAAAGTAGAAACGAACGCCCGTGGACGGGTACTGCGAGAACTTGGCCGAACTGACCCCGTGCCTGGGGCGAATTTGACGTTAACGTTAGACAAGTCCATGCAGATGCTGGCCTATGAGCTGCTGGATGGCCGGCGCGGCTCTATCGTGGCTATCGTGCCAGCTACAGGCGAGATCCTGGCTATGGTATCGACTCCTGGGTTTGACAGTAACCAGTTTGTCACTGGGATTGACGTTGCTTCTTACCGTGGGCTGCAGGAAGACCTTGACCTACCGCTGTTTAATCGCGCTATTCGTGGCCACTATCCGCCAGGCTCTACGATTAAACCGTTTCTAGCCCTGGCGGGGTTGGTGGAGGGGGTGATCACCCCGGATAGCACCATTAATGACCCCGGTTACTACCAATTACCTAACGATTCCCGTCGCTACCGCAACTGGCTGCGTTGGGGGCATGGCCGTGTCGATATGGAACGCTCCATTGCCGTCTCCAATAACACCTATTACTACACCTTGGCACATGACCTGGGCATCGATAATTTGCATGAGCAAATGAGTAATTTTGGCTTTGGCCAGCGCGTAGCCCATGACGTACAAGGCGAAAGCACCGCATTGATGCCCTCGCGGGACTGGAAGCGTGGCCGCTTTAATCAGCCCTGGTACCCCGGTGAAACCCTCTCGGTGGGGATTGGGCAAGGCTATTGGCAAGTGACGCCTCTTCAGCTTGCTAGTGCCACGGCAACGTTGGCCAATCGCGGTCACTGGGTGAAACCGAGGCTGGCTCGTCAGATTGGCGACACCCCCGTTCCTCGTGATCTGCCAGATACCCTGGATGATATTCAGCTAGCCAATGATAGCTGGTGGGATAGGGTATTCAGTGGGATGGAAAAAGTGATGAGTGGCCGTGAGGGTACTGCTCGCAGAACCGGTGTCGGGCTTGAATACCGTATGGGCGGTAAATCAGGCACGGCACAGGTATTTTCGTTAGGTCAGGATCAGCGCTACAACGCTGACGAGCTAGCAGAGCGTTTACGTGACCACGCCCTGTTTATGGCCTTTGCGCCGTTGGATGATCCTCAGATTGCCGTCTCCGTCATTGTCGAGAATGCCGGCGGCGGTAGTACCCATGCGGCCCACTTGGCTCGCGCCATGACGGATGCATGGTTGCTCAAAGATGATGCCCCCGGCGTTGAGGAAGTGCGTGAAGTGCTAGAGGAAGATAATGCCAATGTGGAGGGTAACTAAGCCATGCCTTGGCATTACTTAGCCCGTTCGATGCGTGGCCATCCTGTGCGTCCACCCGAAAGTGGTATCGCCCGGCGCAAAAGTATATGGGAACGAATTCATCTTGATCCTTGGCTGCTAGGCTTGCTGTTAGTGTTAATGGGGAGCGGTCTAATTGTTCTTTATAGCGCTTCCGGTCAATCCCTTGATGCGGTTATCGGCCAGGGCATGCGCTTTTGTATCGCATTGGTGGGGATGGTGATTATTGCCCAATTTTCACCGTCCACCTTTCTACGCTGGGCACCGCTGGCCTACGGCGTTGGTGTTGCCATGCTGGTTGCCGTTGATGTGGTGGGCGATGTGGGCATGGGTGCCAAGCGCTGGCTAGAGATACCGGGGGTAATACGTTTTCAACCATCAGAAATGATGAAGTTGGCGGCTCCGTTAATGGTAGCGGCCTATCTTAATCGCTGCGAACTACCACCCCGCCTGCGCGATATTGTCGTCTGCGGAGTCATTATTGGCGTCCCTGTGGTGCTAACCGCGATTCAGCCTGATTTAGGTACCTCGCTGTTGGTATCCAGTGCGGCTCTAATTGTAGTGCTGCTGGCGGGCTTATCGTGGCGTTTAATCGGATTTATAGCTGTGCTAGGGGCAGCCGCTGTGCCACTGCTCTGGATGAATATGCATAACTACCAGCGCCAGCGGGTATTGACGTTTCTAAACCCTGAAAGCGATCCACTGGGTGCTGGCTGGAACATTATCCAGTCGACCACGGCTATTGGCAGTGGCGGGCTATGGGGGAAAGGTTGGCTGCAGGGTACCCAGTCTCAGCTAGAATTTTTGCCTGAGCGGCACACCGATTTCATTATTGCCGTTTTAGGCGAGGAGTTTGGTTTAGTCGGTATGCTGGTGTTGTTGTTCCTGTATCTATTGATTGTGAGTCGTGGCTTGTGGATGGCAAGTTCAGCGCAGGATACCTTTGGCCGCTTGGTGGCAGGTAGCATCATTTTAACGTTTTTCATCTACGTGTTTGTCAATATGGGCATGGTGAGCGGCATTTTACCCGTGGTAGGTGTGCCGCTGCCGTTGGTTAGTTATGGTGGCACTTCTAGCGTGACCTTGTTAGCGGGTTTCGGTATTCTCATGTCGATACATGCTCATCGACGGCTGCTGTCGCGTTAGTCGGGCTTTCGCGTTAGCTGGGCTGTCTAGTTCAGACGGCGATGTTGCTCGATAACTAGGTTGTTCAATAACTGGGTTGTTCAACAACTAGGTTGTTAAATGACAGGGTTGCTCAATAACTAGGTTGCTCATTAATTTTGTTGCTCGGCAATAGAAAGCTCAGGCATGGATGGTTCTGGAATGAATAGCTCAAGAGTGGAGAGCCAATGAACAAGGTTCAAGGGAAGACGAGCAGCTATGTGTTGGCCGCGCTAATGTGCTGGGCAACGCCCGCGGCGTTTGCTGATCAACCTTCACAGGGATCTCAATTCGCTGTTCCCCAGCACTTCGCACCCCAGCAGAATGCTGACAGCCAAGTGTTGATGGAAGAACTGATCGAACAAGGATTGCCGCAGGCGTGGCTGGAAAAGGCGCTGTCTCAGGCAAACTACACCCAGAGCGTGTTAGACGCGATGGAAGGGGCCGCAGAACGCCGCCTAAAGTGGCATGAGTATCGCGCTATTTTTCTGACTCAGCAGCGCATTGAAGAGGGCGCAGAATTTATTGACGCGCATGCTGATGCCCTTGCGCGTGCTGAAAGTAGCTACGGTGTACCCGCTGAGGTTATTGCCGCCATTATTGGCGTTGAAACCTACTATGGTCGGCATAAAGGCCAGCACCGCGTGCTGGATTCGCTTGCCACGCTGGCGTTTCACCACCCGGCAAGGGGGGCTTTTTTTCGCGGTGAGCTAGCGGCCTTTTTAAGGATCGCCTACGAGCAGGAGGTTGATCCTACCGGGCTACGCGGCTCCTATGCGGGTGCCATGGGCTATCCTCAGTTTATTCCCACCAGTTATCAAGCCTATGCCGTGGATTTTGATGACGACGGGCGGCGTGATCTTTGGGAAAATCCGGTCGATGCAATTGGCAGCGTCGCCAATTACTTTGCGGAACATAACTGGCAGCCGGGAGCCGATATTGTTCATCAGGCCAGCGGGCCAGAGGTACTACCCGTAGAGTTACTGCAGGAACTCTCATTTAATCAAACGTCGCCTCCCACGGTGAGTATTGCTCAGTTGGCCTCACATGGGTTTGAGCCCAACGAGCCACTCGATGATAATTTGTTGGTTGTGCCTTTGGCGCTTGAGTTCGCCGATGGGACAACCCGCTACCGGTTTGGCGAGTATAATTTTTATGTGATTACCCGCTACAACCATAGTCATCTCTATGCCATGGCCGTAGCTGAGTTGGCGGAAGCGATTGCTGAACGGCACGATAAGCTACACGAGGATGGGGCATGAAAAGCAAACTGACGATGACCCAGCGTGCGGGCGGCATGATTGCCTTGCTGGCGTTGGTCAGCGGCTGTGCCAGCAATGGCACTCAGCGGATAGACGCGCCGCCGGAACCCGGCAAACAAACTACGGCTCCGGCCTCAACGGCGGCCAGCACTAGCGGAGGCCGCTATGCAATGAGTGGTGATGCCTACCCGCTTGAGCCGCCGGATGTTACCAAGGTGCCTGATGCAGAGCCGCGTGTTGAGCAACCTTCTCGTGCGGGCAACCGTCCTAGCTATGACGTATGGGGCAAAACCTACCACGTGCTGCCTGATGCAACGGGCTACGAGAAGCGAGGCACGGCATCCTGGTATGGCGAAAAATTTCATGGCTATGCAACCTCAAACGGTGAAATCTACGACATGTATAAAATGTCGGCGGCGCACCGTTCTTTACCTCTGCCCACCTTTGCGCGGGTGACTAGCCTGGATAACGGCCGATCGGTAATCGTCCGTGTGAATGACCGCGGTCCCTTCCACAGTGACCGGGAGATTGACCTTTCCTACGCGGCGGCTGCACGCCTGGGCTTTCTCGACAATGGTACCGGGGCCGTTAAAGTTGAAGCGATCAATCCGGTACAGTGGTTAGCCGAACGTGGTAGGGGCGGCAGCGCCCCTGCTCAGGCAAGGGAGGCGCCGCGCGTCGCTTCAAACGCTTCACCTGCGGCAGCTTCGCAAGTACCGCCGGCAGCGTCCGCGCCTGCTTCCTCGTCACAAGTGCCTCAGTCGCCGCAGAATCAGGGCGGAACAAGTGATGCGGTGTATCTACAGATCGCGGCATTAGGTAATCCTGAAGGCGCTCAGCAGTTACAGCAGCGTTTACAAGGTGAGCAGCCCCATGCGGTGCGTATTATGAACGATGCTGACGTTTATCGTGTTCAAGTAGGGCCCATTGCGCCAAGCCAAGAACCTCAGGCGCGAGAAACACTGCGCCAAGCGGGGTTCCCCCAAGTCTTTGTTGTGCGATAATTCACCCTCTATTTATTCCTTGTGGCGCGTCTGAAGCGCCTCTGTATTTTACAAATAAGCTTTGCAGGTAGCTTTGCAAGCAAGCTTTTAAGTTAAGTGAGACAATCGTATGAACGTGTTTACATCCATTGGTCGCTCTGCACGCCTGTGCCTTTTTGCTGCCATGGCAACAGTTGCTGTGCCTGTCAGTGCCCAGTCAGTTCCTCAACCCGTTATTCCGCAGCCGCAAACCATTATCCCTGCAGCCCCTCAGTTAGCGGCAAGTTCGTGGATACTCATGGATGCTAACAGTGGCCGTATACTGGCGGAACATAACTCCGATGAGCGTCTGCCGCCGGCGAGTCTAACCAAGCTGATGACCGCCTATTTGGTGGAGCGTGAGCTGGATCGCGGCACTATCAAGCTCACCGATATGATCAACATCAGTGAGAATGCTTGGCGTACCGGCGGTTCGAAAATGTTCATCGAGGTGGGGGATCAAGTATCGGTAGATAACCTGCTCCACGGTATTATTATCGTTTCGGGTAACGATGCCAGTGTTGCCATGGCGGAGCATTTAGCCGGTGGTGAAACACCGTTTGCCGACCTGATGAATCAGCATGCTACTCGTTTGGGCATGAATAATACCAACTTCCAGAATGCCACCGGTTTGCCGGGTGATAATCACTACTCAACTGCCCATGACATGGCGCGGTTATCGCAGCACATCATTAACGATTATCCAGATCACTACGCTATCTACTCTCAGCGTACTTTCTCTTACGGTGGTATTGATCAACCCAACCGTAACCGTCTGCTATGGCGTGACCCGTCTGTAGATGGCCTGAAAACGGGCTGGACGACAGAAGCGGGTTTCTGCCTGGTATCATCGGCCAAGCGTGACGATATGCGCTTAATTTCAGTGGTGATGGGTACCAACTCCGATGAGGCGCGCGCCCAAGAAACCCAAAAGTTGCTCAGCTACGGTTTCCGCTTTTTCGAAACTATGAAGCTCTATGAGCGTGGTGCCGTACTGGCAACACCGCGTGTTTGGGGTGGCGATATCAACGAACTACGCGTGGGTGTTGATGAAGAGGTGTTTATGACCCTGCCACGCAACCGCAACGAAGAGCTGCGTGCACGTCTCAACCTCAACCCAGACCTAAAAGCACCGATTGCCATTGGCGACGAGGTTGGTACGCTGGAAGTGCATTTAGGTGACGAAGTGGTCGGTGAGCGCCGCTTAGTAGCGCTGGAAAACATCGAAGAGGGTGGTTTTTTCAAGCGTCTGTTCGATCAAGTGCAGCGCTTCTTCAGTAATTTGATTAGTAGTTTTACCGATTAATCAGCTCAACGAGCTGTACGTTGAATGGTTTTATCGTGTATCCGTAATGAACGGTGTCTTTACGAAATAGGCTGGTTATGAAAAAAGATGCCCCCCAGGGGCTGCGTGATTTGCGCCAACCGGCGGCTCAGGAGCCGCCGAAAATCACCTTTCCATGTGATTACTCGTTAAAAGTTGTCGGTGATGCAGCCGAAGATTTTCCTGCCTGTGTGTGCCAGGTAATTGTGCGCCATGACCCCAACTTCGATGCAACAGCGATGCAGGTGGTCGACAGCCGTAATGGCCGTTTTCAATCGGTACGTGTGGTGATTAGAGCGACCGGTGAGCAGCATATTAAAGAGCTGTTTGAGGATCTCAAAGCTACCGGCCGTGTACATATGGTGGTGTGAGCGTGGACAACGCTGTACCGATTGAGTTACATAATTTGGGCCACCAAGCCTATTTGCCGGTTTGGCAGGCGATGCGTACGCTCACTGATACGCGGGATGCGCAAACCCTTGATCAGTTTTGGCTGGTTGAGCACGATCCGGTGTTTACCCAGGGACAGGCGGGCAAGCCTGAGCATTTGCTGCTGCCCGGTGATATTCCGGTGGTGCACGTTGATCGCGGAGGGCAAATCACTTACCACGGGCCGGGGCAGGTGGTGCTGTATCCACTGCTGGATGTGCGGCGGGGTAAAATAGGCGTGCGTGATTTAGTCACTGCATTGGAAAATGCCGTGATTGATGTGTTGAGCCACTATGGAGTAAGCGCTCGGGCTCGGCCCGATGCGCCCGGTGTTTATGTTATGACAGAAGCGGGTGAGGCGAAAATTGCTTCACTTGGCTTACGTATTCGGCGGGGTGCTAGCTTTCACGGCGTGGCGTTAAATGTAGACGGTGACTTGACGCCTTTTTTGCGGATTAACCCCTGCGGTTATGCGGGTATGCCGATGACGAAGTTGGCTGACTTGGTGGCATTGCCAAGCGACCATCGGGTAGGAGAGCAACTGGCCGAAGCATTAGCGGTGCGTTTAAAGCGTGGTTTGGTAACAGGTCAGGAATGGCCGTTATAATCAGAAATTAACACGATTAAGAGGGGGCTACCCTCTTAATCGTGTTTGATAGCTTAATCGTGGTTGATAGCGTCTTAAGCGATTGGGTGTTAACCCACGTTCATTGCCGGAATCAGATTGGGGTTCGCTTCCTGCTCCTGGCCGGGGATTGCTGCGGGTGAGGCGAGCCCCAGATTGTTTTTCTCGAACACGCGATCCGCGCGGTAGCTGGAGCGAACCAGTGGGCCAGAAGGCACTTCCATAAAGCCTTTTTCCAGGCCAATCTCGCGGTAACGATCAAACTCTTCAGGCGTCACCCAGCGCTCCACCGAAAGGTGGTTTTTGGTCGGGCGAAGGTACTGACCGAGTGTGACGATATCCACGCCGATCTCACGAAGATCATCAAAGGTTTGCAAAATCTCTTCGTCGGTTTCACCCAAGCCCAGCATCAGGCTAGTTTTGGTGATGATATCTGGGCGGTAGCGCTTGGCATGGGCAAGTACATCGAGTGTTTTACGGTAACCTGCCCGCCGGTCACGCACGCGACCTGTTAGCCTTTCGACGGTTTCCACATTCTGGGCAAATACCTGCAGGCCAGAATCGACCACCCGCTCGATAGCAGCAAGTTCACCATCAAAGTCAGGTGTTAAAGCTTCTACTACCACGTCTGGCGTTCGTGCTTTGATCGCGCGAATGCAGTTGGCGTAATGAGTGGCACCGCCGTCGTCAAGATCGTCACGGTCAACTGAGGTGAGGACGATATAGCGCAGTCCCATGAGCTCTACCGACTTGGCAGTGTTCTCAGGCTCTTCGTGGTCTAGCCACCCCTGGGGGTTGCCGGTGTCCACCGCGCAGAATCGACAGGCACGGGTGCATACCGAGCCCATTAGCATAATGGTGGCGGTGCCGTTGCTCCAGCACTCACCCATGTTAGGGCAGTGGGATTCGGCGCATACGGTACTTAGTCGATGGGTGGCGACGTTTTTCTTGACCGCCTCAAAACGCTCGCCCCCTGGGATCTGTGCCCGTAACCACTTGGGTTTGCGTTCAAGCTCAACAGAAGGGGCCTCTGGCTGCGCTTTGCGCTGCTTCATGCCATCCTTGATCACCGACATGCCATGTTCGTTACGGTATTTTTCACCGCTGGACACGCGCTGTGAGGGGTTATTGCTCATAGGGACAGAGCCTCTCTTCTGTGCGGTAGGCCAAAGGCATGAAAGGGCGTTGAGCCTCCCAAAACCTGCCAATTGTTACCTAATTAATACGAAGTACGCGCGATATTTAATCGCGCTAGTTACCACTAATGTAACATATCTCGTTGTCTACAAGACACCGTAAACCGTTACTCGCCTTCAGGGAGAAAGTATCGGTAAACAGGCGACACCGTGGCTGGGCAGGGGGCTTGAAGGTGCCTGGAAATGGCGGCGGTAGTCGGGTAAGTGTTCACGAACAAAGCTTAAAAAGAGCTCAGCAACCGGCGTGGGTAAGCGCTCTCGCGTATAGACCGTGCACCACGAGCGGTGGATGGGGAAGTCGGGTAGCCCCAGCTCAAAAAGTAACCCCTGCTCTAGCTCCAGTTGTACCGCCAACCGCGGCAGCACGGCGACACCCAAGTGCGCCATAACACCGCCTTTGATCGCTTCATTGGTACCTAGCTCAATACAGTGGGGAAGGGCGACCTGCTGGTTGGCGGCCATTTGTTCAAAGGCATTGCGCACGCCCGAGCCGGGTTCACGCATCAGCACGTAGTGGCGAGCGAAGTCTGCTAGCGAGGGCTGTGGCGTTGAAAGTAGCGGATGCTCTGGCCAGACGGCGGCGATCAGTTCGTTATCTATAATCGGCATGACCACTAAGCGATCATCTTCAGGCACCATCGCCATAATGACGAGATCGTCTTGTTGCTCGGTCAGCCGTTCAAGCGCCTGACGGCGGTTGCACACCTTTAAGCGCACATGCACCTCGGGGTAGTGAGCACGGAAGCGGGCGAGTAAGTAGGGCACTACATACTGGGCCGAGGAAACCGCGGCGATATTAAGTTCGCCGCTAATTTTGCCGTTAATATCCGATAGGTTCATTTCCAGCCGTGACAGCTGGCCAAAAATTTCTCGCGTCGAGTGGGCGAGGGTATCGGCGGCAGGAAGTGAGTGGAGCGTTTTGCCCGAGTAGTTAAACAGTGTCTGGCCCAGTGTCAGCTCAAGCTGACGTATTTGCGCGCTCACCGCCGGCTGGGTAAGTCCTAGCTGTTCAGCCGCGCGGGAGTATGAGCGCTGCCGATGCACTGCCTGGAAGACCTGTAGCTGACGAAATGTGAGGCGATTGAGCAGGTTAGGGGACGACATAGCAACCTCGTAGTGAGCACCCTTTAATAACGGAAAAATTAATATCAAAATCAGACTTCATCGCCAGGGCAAAGCATGCTAACACTGAATCTTTGGCACTGCCTAAACAGGGCTTCATTAGTCTTGTAAGGCGTAATTGTCAGGGTTAATGATCGACGTCGCGCACGTAGTGGACTAGACTATATTGCATTGCAGCATTATTGCTTTCGGGTCTGGTGCTTGTGCATCAACCCAACGGGAGACCCTATGAACTTTCTTGCCAATCCTCTGACCACCTCTTTGTTTCCAGCTAGCGCTTTTACAAGCGCGTGGTCGAAACAGCACAATGACGCCACCACGGTGCCCGGTAGCGAGGCGATCTCAGCTTTTTTCGACCCGTTCGGGTTTGGCCGTGCTGCCTTTGGGTACTGGCGCGATAGCATGGAGCGTAGCGTTCTGTATTTGGACGTTATGCGCGAGCGTGGTAATCAGTACCTTGAGCATATGGAGCAAACCAAGCCCAATGTGCTCGGGTTTGATACCGAGGTGCTAATGGATGGTCGGACGTTACCGCGGCCAACCAACTACGAGCTACTGCGTGTACTACCCCACGACGGGACGGAAATTGATCTGCAGAAGCGTCCTTTTGTGGTGGTAGACCCACGTGCGGGGCACGGGCCAGGGATTGGTGGTTTTAAGCCGGACAGCGAGTTGGGCGTGGCGCTCAAAGCGGGGCATCCCTGCTATTTTATTGGCTTTTTGCCGTTTCCAGAGCCGGGCCAAACCGTCGAAGATGTGGTTGAAGCGGAAGTTGCCTTCCTTCGTCATGTGATCGAACTTCATCCCGAAACCACCGAAAAACCGATGGTGGTGGGCAATTGCCAGGCGGGCTGGCAAATCATGATGGCGGCGGCCTTAGAGCCGGACGTTTTTGGACCTATCCTTATCGCTGGTGCTCCGCTTTCCTACTGGGCGGGTGAGCACGGCAAAGCCCCAATGCGCTATACCGGCGGTATGGCGGGGGGGAGCTGGATTACGGCGCTGACGAGTGATATTGGTGACGGCCTGTTTGACGGGGCGTGGTTGGTTCAGAACTTCGAGCGTTTGAATCCGGCTAATACCTACTGGAAGAAGCAGTACCACCTCTACGACAATATCGACACCGAAGCGGGCAGATACCTCGATTTTGAACGCTGGTGGGGCGGTCACGTCGTACTGGGCGGTGAAGAAATTCAATATATTGTCGATAACTTGTTTGTCGGCAATCGACTCTCTACCGCACAGTTGGTGACCCGCGATGGGCGTCGCATCGACCTGCGCAATGTGCGCTCTCCGGTGGTTGTGTTCTGCTCGCGTGGCGACGATATTACCCCGCCGCCCCAAGCCCTGGGCTGGATTCGTGACTTGTATGAAAATGCAGACGACATTATTGCCAACGAGCAAACTATCGTTTATTGCCAGCACGATACCACCGGCCACCTAGGTATTTTCGTTTCGGGCAGTGTGTCGCGCAAAGAGCATACCGAATTCACCGCCAATATGGATTACATCGACGTATTGCCGCCCGGGCTATATGAAACGTCCATATCACCGGCCGAAAAGGGTGAAGACGCCGAGTTATTTGAACGCGACTATCTACTCGAGTTTATGCCGCGGAACTTTGAAGAGTTAGACCGTGCGGTAATGCATAAGCCAGAGGATGATCGTCGCTTTGCCACCGTGGCGCGTATCTCAGAGATTAACTTGGGCTTGTATCGGCTCTTTATGCAGCCCTGGCTAAAAGCCATTATGACGCCGGAAGCTGCCCGCTTTATTCGGCGTATGCACCCAATCCGCTTGGGCTATAAGCTGCTTTCTGATCGAAACCCGCTTTCAGTACCGCTACCGGTAATGGCGGAAGCCGTGCGTAAAAATCGCCATCCGGTATCTCAAGACAATCTGTTTAAAGCGCTTGAAACCATGGGCTCTGACCAACTGGTCGCAAGCCTTAACGCGATGCGCGATCTGCGTGATAGCAGCACCGAAAAAATGTTTATGGACATCTACGGCCAGCCGTTGTTGCAGGCCGCCGTTGGCCTGTATGGCGATGCCCATGTGCATCGCCGTCGTCCAGGGGCTGAGCCTGAGCACCGCCGCTTTATTGAGCAGCGTCAGGAAGAGCTGACTGAGAAAATTGCCAAGGGTAGTGCCCATGAAGCAGTGATGCGCTCGCTTATCTACGTGCTCGGCGGCGCTCCAGCCACGGATGAGCGTAACTTTAAGCGCTTGAGGGCTTCGCGCGCGGAGCTTGAACCAGGTATTGAACTGAGTGAATTCAAACGGTTAGTGCGCGAGCAGTTTTTTATCTTGAAGCTGGATCGCGAACTGGCGTTGAACTCATTGCCTGATTTGCTTGCAGGTAACAGTAATGCCGATATTGATGGCCATATTAGTCATCTTGAGCACGTGTTCGCTGCTAGCGGAGATCTTTCAGAGCATGCCGCAGAGCGCTTTGCTCAGATTAAGGCACTGTTCGATAAGGCAAGGCCCGATAAGTCGGTGTCGAGTAAGCCGGTGTCGAGCAAGGCAGTAGCCAGCAAATCGGCTTCGGCGGTTAAACCCGCTGCTGCGCAGAAGCCAGCGCCAAGCGTTGAAGCGGTACCTGCTCAAGCCAAGGCCTCGGAAAAAGTTAGCTCCGCAAAGCCTGGCCCTGCAAAACCTGGCCCTGCAAAACCAGAGCCCACCGCTAAACCAACCGCCTCCACTAAGGCTACAGCGTCTACTAAGTCCAAGGCCGCCTCGGCGAAACCGCCACAGGCTGACGCTGAAGGCTCTAGTAAAGGTGGGGTGAGTAAACCGAAGGCATCCACAGCTGTCAAAGCAGCGCCTGATGCTACTAAACCGACAGTGTCTGAGACGCAAGCAGTCAAGCCTGCGCCAGTGGCTAAAGGGTCGGTTGTCGAAGATTCGGCGCCAAAATCAGCTGCGGCTAGCGAGTCGTCCAGTGAGCCAACGACTAAAGTCGATAGCACTGCTGAGCGTAAAAAGACGCCGACTAAACGCTAAAACAGTGCTTTAGCTCATCGCGCCCCTGCCTATTTGGTGGGGGCGCTTTGTTTGTCTCAATCGCTTTTGGGTTGCTGTAATGCTGGCGGCAGTCTAGTGTCTAGCTACTATTTATCTGAAATATAACCTTGGTTGTCCAAAATCGACTGATTCTTAGGAACTGGTTGCCACTGGCGCTTAGCTAAGGGCTGGGGTAGGGTAGGCGCATTTTTTCATCCGTATCTTTTTAACGGGCGGTTTCATCCCGGTGATACGGCACCGAATTCAGAGCACGCGCTAGACGTCCGTGCATTAGGAAAGTGGAGCACTATGGGCAAGTCACTGGTCATCGTCGAGTCGCCGGCTAAAGCGAAGACGATTAACAAATACCTCGGCAACGATTTCATCGTGAAGTCGAGCGTGGGTCACATTCGTGACCTGCCGACCAGCGGCTCAGGTAAGGCAGCCTCCGACCCCAAGGAGCGCGCGCGCCAGGCCGCAGCGACACGCAAGATGTCGGCGGAAGAGAAAGTAGAGTACAAAAAGCGTAAAAGCCAGGATCAGCTGATTCGACGGATGGGGATTGACCCCAATAACGGTTGGGAAGCCCGCTATGAGGTGCTGCCCGGAAAAGAGAAAGTCGTTGCTGAACTAAAAAAGCTGGCTGAGAAAGCTGACGCTGTCTATCTCGCAACGGATTTGGACCGCGAAGGGGAAGCCATTGCTTGGCACCTGCGCGAGACCATCGGTGGAGATGACAGTCGCTACAAGCGCGTGGTATTTAACGAAATCACTAAAAATGCTATTCAGGACGCCTTCAAGGCACCCGGGGCGCTCAATATACCGCGGGTAGAAGCGCAGCAAGCAAGGCGCTTTCTGGATCGTGTTGTGGGCTTTATGCTTTCGCCTTTACTGTGGGCGAAAGTGGCACGTGGGCTGTCAGCTGGCCGCGTTCAGTCGGTTGCGGTACGTCTCATTGTCGAGCGCGAGCGTGAAATTCGCGCCTTTATTCCTGAAGAGTTTTGGGATGTGCACGCGGATTTGGCCTCACCCGAAGGTGAGCTGGTGCGTTTTGCCCTGGTTCGTCAGGATGGCAAAGCCTTTAAACCCACCTCTGAAAAAGACACCCTGGCGCGTATTGAGCAGCTTAGAAAAGCCAAGCTAGCGATTACCTCTCGGGAAGATAAGCCGACTAGTTCAAAACCCACGGCGCCCTTTATTACCTCTACGCTGCAGCAAGCGGCGAGCGGTCGGTTAGGCTTTTCCGTCAAGAAAACCATGACCATGGCTCAGCGCCTCTATGAGGCGGGTTACATCACCTATATGCGTACCGACTCAACCAACTTGTCGAAAGATGCGGTTGAAAGTGTGCGCAGTTATATTGGTGAAGAGTTTGGCCAGCGCTACTTGCCAGAAGCGCCTAACCGCTACAGCAGCAAAGAGAGTGCTCAAGAGGCCCACGAGGCGATTCGGCCTTCCAGCGTTGAGCGTAAGGCATCCGACCTTGCTGGTATGGAGCGTGATGCCGAGCGCCTTTACGAGCTGATCTGGCGTCAGTTCGTGGCCTGTCAAATGACCCCTGCCGAGTACCTGTCGAGTACGCTCAGCGTGGAAGTTGATGGCTATGAGCTGCGTGCAAAAGGCCGTGTGCTGAAGTTTGATGGTTATACCCGGGTGATGAAGCCCAGTGGTAAAAACGAAGACCAGAGCCTGCCCGACTTGCCTAAAGGCACGCCCATGGCGCTGGAAGCACTTGACCCCCAGCAGCACTTCACCAAGCCTGCCCCACGCTACACCGAAGCAAGCCTGGTGAAGGAGCTTGAAAAGCAGGGAATTGGTCGACCTTCTACCTATGCCTCGATCATCTCGACGATCCAGGATCGCGGCTATGTGAAGTTGGAAAACCGCCGCTTCTACGCCGAAAAACTGGGCGATATCGTTACCGAGCGGTTAAAAGAGTCTTTCCCAGATTTGATGGACTTTTCGTTTACCGCCCGCATGGAGGATGGCCTGGATGAAGTCGCTGAGGGTGAGCGTAACTGGCAGGCCCTGTTAGATACCTTCTATGGGGAGTTTCGTGAAGAGCTGGCCAAAGCGGAGAGCGAAGATGGCATGCGGCCCAATCAGCCGGTGCCAACGGATATCGACTGCCCAAGTTGTGGCCGTCATATGCAGATTCGTACCGCTTCTACCGGGGTTTTCCTGGGCTGTAGTGGTTACAATCTGCCGCCCAAGGAGCGTTGCAAAACCACCATTGACCTGATTCCAGGTGAAGAGGCGGTAGCCGAAGACGCGGGCGAAGAGGCCGAAACGGATGCGCTGCGTGCCAAGCGTCGTTGCTCCAAGTGTGGCACGGCGATGGACAACTACTTGATCGATGAAACACGTAAGCTGCATATCTGCGGTAATAGCCCCGATTGTGATGGCTACGAGGTGGAAAGCGGCAAATTCAAGATCAAGGGCTACGACGGCCCAATTATCGAATGCGACAAATGTGGCTCTGAAATGCAGTTGAAATCTGGCCGCTTTGGCAAGTATTTTGGCTGCACCAATAGTGAGTGTAAGAACACTCGTAAACTATTGAAGAGTGGTGAAGTGGCGCCGCCGAAAATGGATCCGATTCCCATGCCGGAGCTGGCTTGTCAAAAAGTTGACGACCACTACGTGCTACGTGACGGGGCAAGCGGACTGTTTTTAGCCGCTAGCAAGTTTCCTAAGAATCGTGAAACGCGACCGCCGCTGGTGAAAGAGCTTAAAGCGCATGCCGAGGAGCTACCTGAGAAGTATCACTTTATTCTCAAAGCGCCCAGCGAAGATCCGGATGGCCGCCCGGCCCAGATCCGCTACTCGCGTAAGAGTAAAGAGCAGTACGTGATGACCGACGAAGAGGGTAAGGCCACTGGTTGGAAGGCCATGTTTGATGCCGGTAAATGGCACGTGGAGGACAAGCGCAAGTGAATGCACGGTCACGAACCAACCAACTGCTCTATCAAGCTGAGCTATTAGCCAGCTTGCCGGCCGGGGATGATGAGCATGCCCCGGCTCGGCAGATGGCGCTGGAGGAGAGTGCGTTGGCGCTGTTTGAACTGGCACTGGAGTCTCTGCTGCGAGAGGTTACTGAACACGCCCGTTTGTCTGACCATCGCTGGTCGATATTGCTAGCCCAAGAAGGCCCTGCTTTAGCCGAGCTACAGCGTCTGCGCGACTTAGCAGGTCAGCCGGAAAGTTGGCTGAATTGGTTGTTAGTGCAGCTTGAGCGCCTGCATAGTGATGACGGAGCTGCACGGCGCACGACTCACAATCCGGCCCTGATTGCAGTGGGTAATCAAGCCGGTTTGTGCCAGCAACTGCTGGATAACCTGCAGGCTGCCAAGCGTGAAATAGGTGCGCTGCGCGAAACCAGTTTGGAGTGGTGAGTGGCGAGGCATTGCTCAAGTAGTCAGGAAGGGAGATTATAATGCGCTATAACCAAGTCAAAGACTTAGTCGAATGGGCTGCCGGTTTCCATGCGCGGATGGCAGAACAGTATAGCGAAGCCGCTGATAAAGCGGACAGCGAGCGTCTGCAAATGGCGTTTAATTACCTGGTCAGCCGCGAGCTGAAAATGAAAACGGGCCTAGAAGATCTTTTTCATGATGGCTCTGATCATTCAGAGGTTTTAGAGATATGGTTCGATGATTCGAGTGATTTCCCCCAACCGCCTGAGTTGGATCGCTTAGCGGAGCAAACGGTAACCGGCTCAATAGACGATGCAATGGCAACCGCAACCTGTGCGCATCAGCGTCTCCAAACGCTTTACGAACATCGCGCTTCGCGGGCTAAAATCGAACCTGAAGAAGAGTTTTTCAATGCTCTTGCTCAAGGGCATAATGCTGAAATGCGCCATATAATGGCCAGTATGGAAGAGTTGCAGGGCGTTTAATGGGTCTCTATCAGTGGTTTATGGATCATTGCTTTTGGGGTGCGTTAGCCGCGTATATGACGAAATTACTAACGGCGGATGTGGGAATGAGGTATAACAGCCACCAGATACGCCTAGTCGGTCAACCACGGGCTTACTTGTTTCGAGAGCTGCCATGTTTTTAGTTAATCGCCGTCGTTTTTTAGCCATGGCACTGAGCTTGCCAGCCGTGGCTAGCGCTGCTGTCTCTACACCCAGCCAGGCCGTTCCCACTGACCTCGTGGAAACGATGCTTAGCCGTGCCCATGTGCCGCGCCATAGCAACGAGCTGTGGGTACTGGTTGATGACCAAGAAGCGACCCTTAGTGTGTTTCGTGGCAATGCGCTATTGGAGCGCTTTTCCCCCATATCGCTCGGGCGCGCAGGGGCTAAAACCCAGCGGATTCGCGGTGATAACGTCACGCCTATGGGTGAGTTTCGTATCAATCGTTTTAATTACGAGAGCCAGTGGCGTACGTTCATTGGCATTGACTACCCAACACCAGTGCACGCTAGAATGGCGCTGGAAAAAGGGATTTATTCCCAAACAGACTATGATGATTACTTCGACTACTATCGACGTTACGGACACCCACCGCAAAACACCGCACTGGGTGGTGCGATCGGTATCCATGGCCTAGGTAGCGCAGACCCTGATATTCATGGGCGCTATCATTGGACCCAGGGGTGCGTCGCCGTGACTAACGAGCAAATTGATCGCTTGGCAGCGCTTGTGGGTGTTGGCACTCGTGTAGTGATCCGTTAAGCTATTGCCGTTGATGGAAGTTCGAGGTTTTAAATAAGTGGCTATAGACAACCGCTGTGGACTATTATAAAACAGCGTTTGACTTGCGAGCATCGCAACAAGTCACTGAAAAGAACCTGCACCGCAGGTAGACAAATTTAAGCTAAGCATGTTATTTAAGTGCGTGACCTTATTTTTGTCATACCCTTAACGTAGTACCCAAGGACGACTCAAGGAGAACATTATGACTCTGAAAACTACTCTGAAGATGACTGCTGCTGCCGCTTCACTGGCTATTCTTGCTGGTTGTGCTTCTACCAGCGCGCTGGAAGAAGTTCGCATGACTGCAGAATCTGCACAAGCTGACGCTGCAGAAGCACGCAGCATGGCTTCACAAGCAATGAACACTGCAAACCAAGCCCAGCGCGATGCGCAGGCTGCTCTGCAGATGTCTGAGCAGAACCGTGAAGAAATGAACCGTATGTTCCAGCGTTCCATGCAGAAGTAATTCTGCTTGGGCTGCTGAGGGAGTCACCAGACTCTCTCAGTAGCTGCTGGATGAAAGTTGTAGTTAGTACAGCGTTGGTAAGTTAAGACGTCAGGCAAGCATTTTTTGCCACTAGCTACGCAAAAACCCCGCCTAGGCGGGGTTTTTTGTTACTACGCTTTTGCTTTTGTTGCTGCGCTTTCGGTTAAGCGTCTTTTTCAGTGCTGGGTGTGACGCTGAGCTCTACCTCTTCAAATAGCTCGACAGGCTCGGGTTCTGGTTCAGGCGCTTGAGGGCCGTAGAGGGCAATAAACTGGCCATCTGGCGCTGCAACCGCTCGCTCGATCTGCTCAGAGTCGATCTCAATATTATCCTCAGTCAGATCGGTGACTCGCTGAAGAGCGTTCAGCAGCGGCTCAAAATCGCCTACATTCTCTTCCAGCTGTGGGAAAGATTGTACAAACAGCGTGCCGTCGGCTGCCCAGCCCGCTTTGAACGGAGCATCCATCAGGTTGACCTGGGTGCCGCTGGGTAAGCGTTCATAAAGCGACTTAATATCTTCGGGGTACATGCGAATACAGCCGCGGCTAACGCGCATGCCCACGCCATCGGGACGGTTGGTGCCGTGAATTAGATAGCTAGGCATGGCCAGCAGAATGGCGTGCTCGCCAAGGGGGTTCTGCGGGCCAGGCGGCACTATCGACGGGGCAGGTTCGCCGCGCTCAGCTGCTTCGCGGCGCATGGACGCCGGTGGCGCCCAGGCCGGGTCTTTGACTTTAACGGTTGTGCGGGTGATGCCGACCGGAGTAGCGAACTCTTCGCGCCCTACGCTGACCGGGTAAGTTTCGACGATGCCGGGCTTATTGGCAGGGTAATAGTAGAGGCGCAGCTCAGAAAGATTGACCACAACGCCTTCCCGCGGCGCAGGCGGTAGAATGTACTGGGCGGGAATCACTACCTCGGTACCTACCCCTGGCACCCATAGGCTGACATCTGGGTTAGCCATGCGGATCTCTTCATAGCCGATGTTGTGGCGCCGGGCGATGTCGATCAGCGTCTGCTTGGGGTCTTCAACAACAACGGTATAGCGCTCCCCAATCACGTCACCTTTTTCAGGTAAGCGGAAGTGGCCGCGGGGCAGTTCGTCCTGGTCAGCCACCTGAACAGCGCTATCCACGGCGTCAATGCTGACTTCCTGCGCTTGTTCTTGTGACGCCTCGGCTGATTGTTCCTGCGTTTGCTGTTCTTGCGCTTGGCTGTCGGCTTGCTCGTCAACCGGTTGCGCATAAGCGGGGCTAAGCAGGCTGGCGGTGAGTAGCACGGCCAAGCTGGTGGGGCCCCAGAGGGTAAAGGTATCGCGAATGTTCATGGTCGTTCCTAGTGTGTTAATTCACTGCTGCTGCACGTTGTTGGGCCGCTGTTGCTGATTAGCAGCTGGCTACTGGCAAGTTTGCCCCAAGCTTCACGCCGCCGCTACTTTTTGATTAAGGGTGCTGAATAGGTTTTCAAGTTGCTGGAAGCGCTTGTCGACACTTTCCATTGGTAATTCAAATCGTAAGGTGTCAGAACCGTCTAAACGGTAATGTGTGGGAGAGGTCTGAATAAGCGTCACCAGGGTTAAGGGATCCACCTGGGTGCTGCCGTCAAACAGCACTCTGCCACGGCTTTCGCCGGCCTCGATTTTGCTGATGCCCAACTGCTCTGCGCGGTGGCGCAGCTTGGTCTGGCGAATCAGGTTTTTAAGCGGGTTGGGAAGTAGCCCATAACGATCAATTAGCTCCACCTGCAGCTCTTTAAGCTCGCTATCACTTTGGGTGTTGGCAATCCGTTTATACATGACCAGCCGCTGCTGGACATCGTGAATGTAATCATTGGGAATCAGTGCGGGCAGGTTAAGATTAATCTCCACGCCAGTATTGAAGGGTGCATCTATATTGGGTGTTTTGCCCGCACGAATAGCCTTCACCGCTCGATCCAGCATCTCCATATAAAGCGTGTAGCCAATGGTTTCCATCTGGCCGCTCTGCTCATCCCCCAGCAGTTCGCCTGCGCCGCGGATCTCCATATCGTGGCTGGCCAGAGTAAAGCCTGCGCCTAGATCATCCGAAGCGCTGATAGCTTCCAGTCGCTTGATGGCATCGCGGGTCATCGCTTTGGGTGGCGGGGTCAGTAGGTAGGCGTAAGCCTGGTGGTGGCTACGACCAACCCGGCCGCGCAGCTGGTGCAGTTGCGCCAGGCCAAATTTATCGGCGCGCTCAATAATAATGGTATTGGCACTCGGCACATCAATGCCGGTTTCAATAATGGTCGAACATACCAGCACGTTAAAACGGCGGTGATAGAAGTCCGACATGATGCGTTCCAGGCTGCGCTCGGGGAGCTGGCCGTGGGCAACCGCCACGCGGGCTTCTGGGATCAGCTCACGGATCTTTTCCGCTGCATTTTCGATCGTCTTAACTTCATTATGCAGTACGTAGACTTGGCCACCGCGGAGTATCTCGCGCAGCAGGGCTTCCTTGATAATGCTGGCGTCATGCTGCTGGACGAATGTTTTGACCGATAGGCGGCGGGCGGGCGGTGTGGCGATAATCGACAGATCGCGGATGCCACTCATGGCCATATTCAGCGTGCGCGGTATAGGGGTGGCAGTCAGCGTCAAAATATCGACTTCAGCGCGCAGCGTTTTGAGCTTCTCTTTTTGCGCTACGCCAAAGCGGTGCTCCTCATCGATGATCAGTAAGCCCATTTTGGGCAGCTCAACGCTTTTGGCGAGCAGCTTGTGGGTGCCAATGACGATATCCGTTTGGCCGCTTTTAATGCTCTCTAGCGTTTGGGTGACCTCTTTGCCGCTGGTAAAGCGGGAAATTAGGCCAATATTGACGGCGGTGTCGGCAAAGCGGTCGCGGAAGTTCTCAAAGTGTTGGCGCGCCAGCAGCGTAGTGGGCACCAGTACCACCACTTGACGACCAGACTGTACGGCCAAAAACGCCGCGCGCATGGCCACTTCGGTTTTGCCGAAACCGACGTCACCACAGACCACGCGATCCATCGGTTGTGGAGAGGTCATGTCACTGATCACCGCTTCAATCGCCGCGTGCTGATCGGGGGTTTCCTCAAACGGGAAGTTGCCCGCAAAACGCAGGTACTCCTCGCCTGGCGCTTCGTAGACCACCCCTTGCTGGGCTTCCCGGCGGGCGTAGACGTCCAGCAGCTCCGCGGCGGTATCACGAATCTTCTCGGCGGCTTTACGGCGGGCTTTTTCCCATTGATCTGAGCCTAGTTTGTGCAGCGGGGCCAGTTCGTCACCGGCACCGCTGTAGCGGGAGATCATATGCAGGCTGTCAACGGGCACATAAAGCTTGGCGCCATCGGCGTAGGAGAGCGCCAGGAACTCATTCGCCTGGCCACCGGCCTCTAAGGTTTCTAGCCCTAAGTAGCGGCCAACGCCATGGGCCTGGTGAACCACGGGCGCGCCTTCGCGCAGCTCCGACAAATGGCGGACCGCAAGCTCGTTGTCATCGGTGGCTTTTTCGCGCCGACGGCTCTGGCGTACCACGTCGCCAAACAACTCGGTTTCACTAATCACCGCAACGCTTGGATTACTCAGCCAAAGGCCACTATCCACCAAGCCTTCGGTGATGGCGTAGGGTTGGTTGTCAGCGAGAAAGTCATGAAAGCTATCGGTATGCGGTAGCGAGAGCTTAAGCGGTGACAGTATCTCTTCCAGCGCTTCCCGACGTCCCCGCGACTCCGCCACAAACAACACCCGGGTTTGGGCATGGGAGTGTAAGAAGGCTGATATTTCTGCCAATGGTTGCTTGGCGCGGGCGTTGATAGAGAGCGTGGGGAGCGGCTCAGCTTCAGGCTGCTGCGCATGGCGCTGCTCGCTATCTTCGGTCAGCTCTATGCGCGGGCGGGCTTTGATCGCCGAGAATACGTCGTTGACCGGAAAAAACGCCCGATGCGGAGGCAATAGCGGTCGGGTTGGGTCAACGCCCAAATTAACGTAGCGTGCATCGATTGACTGCCAGTGCTGCTCGGCCGCCTCAAAAACCCCTGGCAGCAGTGCTACACGGGTATCGTCGGTCAGGTGGTCAAACAGCGATGCGGTCTGCTCGAAAAAAAGCGGTAGGTAGTGCTCAAGCCCCGGCGAAGGAATGCCTTTCAGCGCATCGTTGTATAGCGGACACTGGCGTGGGTCGACGTCAAACAGGGTCTCAAACTGCTCACGAAAACAGGCGATAGCGCTGCGGCTTAACGAATATTCGTGGGCGGGGAGGAGTTCCAGGGCGTCTAGTTTGTCAGTGGAGCGTTGGCTACCCGGGTCAAAGTGGCGCAGTGAATCGATCTCATCATCGAACAGATCAATGCGGATCGGTTCGTCCATGCCCATGGCAAACAGATCAATTAGCGCGCCGCGCATGGCGTATTCGCCGGGCTCATAAACAGTTTCGACGGCGCGATAGCCCGCTCGGGAGAGCGCTTCACGAAACGCTTCGCGATCCAGTCGCTCGCCGGTTTTAAGCGTCATTACCCGTCCGGCGATATATTCAACCGGGGGTAAGCGCTGCATCAGCGTATTGATCGGCACTAGCACAATGCCGCGCACGCCGTCTTGCAGTTGGCGCAGAGTGCGCAGCCGGGCCGAGACAATATCCTGGTGGGGTGAAAAGCTGTCGTAGGGCAGCGTTTCCCAGTCGGGGAAAGGCAGTACCGGTACATCACTATAGAAGTAGAGATCTTGTTCCAGGCGCTGGGCACTGGCCGTATTGGGGGTGATCACCAATAGCGGGGCGTTTGTGGCAACGCGGGAAAGTGCCAGCGCAGTCGCGCTGCCCGGCGGCGATGTCCAGTAGAGCGTATCGCGAGTCCCTTGAGGCTGGGGCGGATCGAGCAGAGAGAATGTCGGCATAAGCAAGATATCGTTTTGCGCTGAAACGGAAAAGAGATCATACACGATCACCCGTTTCAGTTAGAGTGCCGCGACGGATAGTAGCGGCTGAATCTGTTCCCGTAAGACAGTTTTGTAGTCAGATCGTCGTTTCTGTAATACCCCTACACGGTGTGCGACTATCCATTCATTGCGGCCACGAAGCTCGCCCCGGATAATGCACTCACTGTTTCCATTACCTGATGAGGCCGCACGTGAGTCAGCAAGCGCTCGAAAACGTTTTTCAAGAATGGCAAGGCAACGAAGCCTTGGCGGAGCAGATGATCCCGTTAGTAGGGCAGCTCTATCGTCAGAATAATGTCGTTGCCACCATGTTCGGACGTTCGCTGATCAAACGCTCGGTCATCCGTATCCTTAAAGACCACCGTTTTGTGCGCAAGTTAGAGGGCACTGAGCTCTTGGTTGAGGATACCTACCCCCTGGTGAAGGGCATGGTCGCTTTGAACCTTGGCCCTGCGCATGTGGATGTGGGCAAGCTGGCGGTGATGTTCAAGAATCAGGGCGGTGGTGATGTTGAGGCCTTCCTGCGCAAAGAGCTGCACGAGATTATTGATGGCTACCAGCCAGGTGCCAGTACCGGCGAGCCGCAAGACGTAGTGCTTTACGGTTTTGGTCGCATTGGCCGTTTGTTGGCACGGGTTATGATTGAGAAGGCCGGTGGCGGCAATTTGCTGCGTCTGCGCGCTATTGTGGTGCGTGGCCGCGGGGATGTGGCTAAAGACCTTGAGAAACGTGCCAGCCTGCTGCGTCGTGACTCCGTCCATGGGCCCTTTGACGGCACCATCATGGTTGATGCAGAGGCCTGCACGCTAACGGTCAACGGCAATGTTATTCAGGTGATTTACGCCGATTCGCCCAGCGATATCGACTACACCGAGTATGATATCGATAACGCAGTGATTGTGGATAATACCGGTATTTGGCGCGATGAAGCGGGCCTGGGTCAGCACCTGCAATGTAAAGGCGCTGCTAAAGCGCTGTTAACAGCGCCGGGTAAAGGCGATATTAAGAATATCGTTTACGGCATCAACCACGAGTCTATCGGCGACAATGATTTAATCGTTTCCGCTGCGTCTTGCACCACCAACGCGATCGTGCCGGTATTGAAAGTGCTTAACGATGAGTACGGTGTGGTTAATGGTCACGTAGAAACCGTGCATGCTTACACCAACGACCAGAACCTGATCGATAACTACCATAAAGGTGATCGTCGTGGTCGCAGTGCGGCGCTAAACATGGTGTTGACCGAGACAGGTGCAGCTAAGGCGGTGGCCAAAGCACTGCCTGAGCTTGAGGGTAAGCTGACCGGTAATGCCATTCGCGTACCGATCCCCAACGTCTCTATGGCGATTCTTAACCTGACCCTAGACAAAACCACTGATGCTGTCGCACTAAATGATTACTTGCGGCGTATGTCGATTGACTCTGCCTATCAGAAGCAAATCGACTTTGTTGACTCGGCAGAAGTGGTGTCGTCGGACTTTGTCGGCAACCGCCATGCCGGTATTGTCGATGCTAAAGCGACTATCGCCAATGGTCATCACGCTGTCGTATACATGTGGTACGACAATGAATTTGGCTATAGTTGCCAAGTTGTACGTATTTTACAGCAGATGTCTAATGTGCGGTTTTTGAAGTTGCCTCGCTAACCTACGGGGGGCGGATTGCCCTTATACGGGGCTCTCAGGCTCAACTCGGTTACCAACGCCACCTTCGGGTGGCGTTTTTTTTACCTCAATAAAGCCTTTTTTCGTTGTCTATAACACTTTAGGTGGCCCTCAGGGATGTGGTCATTGGCCGCGCTTATCTTTATAATACGATGGATTTTTCGGGGTGGTTCAAGTGCTGCTTGGGCCCGACTGGTAACAATCTGAACAGAAAACAACAATTCACTGAGCAGAAAAGAAGCATTCGAACCCCATACCTTCGTATATCCGATCCAACAACTGGGCGAGACTATGATCGAAGTCAAAAAAGGCCTGGATCTCCCCATCACGGGAGCGCCCGAGCAGCGTATTGAAGATGCGCGGTTTGTGCGCCACGTGGCAATCCTGGGAACTGACTACGTTGGCATGAAGCCGACAATGGAAGTACAGGAAGGGGATAAGGTCAAACTGGGCCAATTGCTTTTCACCGATAAGAAAATTGATGGTGTGCGCTATACAGCGCCCGCTGCCGGTGAAGTGCTTGCAATAAACCGTGGCGAAAAACGTCGTTTACTATCTGTCGTGATCAAAGTCGATGAAACTGAGGAAGCGGTTGAATTCGCGGCTCACGATCGTAATGCTTTGGCGCAGCTTGAGCGTCAGGTCGTCGTCGACCAACTGGTAGAGTCAGGACTGTGGACGGCTTTACGCACCCGTCCTTTCTCGCGTACACCGGCCATTGATAGCACTCCGGCCGATATTTTTGTAACCGCTGTGGATACTCATCCACTTAGCCCTGATCCTGCACTGATCATTAATGAACAGTCGCAGGCATTCGAAGATGGCCTCAAGGTGTTAGCGCGCCTGACCGAGGGCAACGTCTTCCTGTGTACAGGGGCTAGCGGTACAGGCGAAAATGCCTCAATTCCAGGCGGCGATGTGGACGGCGTAAAAGTCGAAAGCTTTGCAGGCCCTCATCCTGCCGGGCTTGTCGGTACGCATATTCACTACCTTTCGCCGGTCGCGCTGCATAAAAAGGTTTGGCATATCGGCTATCAGGACGTTATTGCGTTCGGTAAGTTGTTTGTCGAAGGGAAGCTGGATATGAGCCGAGTGGTTGCCATTGGCGGCCCTCGTGCTGAAAATCCTCGCTTGGTGCGTACACGTGTTGGCGTCAACACGGATGAACTCCTGGCAGGCGAAGTCATCAAACCCGATGACACCCGCGTTATCTCTGGTTCTGTATTCTCTGGTTTCGCCGCTGAAGGTAAGTTGACTTACCTTGGCCGGTTCAGCAATCAACTCAGTTTGCTGGAAGAAGGCAACAAGCGCACGTTTATGGGTTGGCTCTCTCCTGGTGCCAATCGCCACTCGGTCTTGGGTATCTACATCTCCAAGATCAAGGGCCTGAGCAACTATGCGCCAACTACCTCTACCAATGGCTCTGAGCGTGCTATGGTGCCAGTAGGTGCATATGAGACGGTGATGCCGTTGGATATCATGCCAACTCAGTTACTGCGTTCGCTGATCGTGGGCGACATTGAGGTTGCCATGCAGCTTGGGTGTTTGGAGCTGGACGAAGAGGATCTGGCGCTATGCACGTATGTTTGCCCTGGCAAATACGAATATGGCCCCATCCTGCGTGACAATCTCACCATGATTGAGAAAGAGGCCTGATAATGGGTATTCAACAGACACTCCAAAATATCGAGCCGCATTTCCACAAAGGCGGAAAATACGAAAAGTTCTATCCGCTCTTTGAAGCGGTAGATACCATTTTCTATACGCCACCGAGCGTGGCTAAAACCACTGCTCACGTGCGTGACGGTATCGATCTAAAACGCATCATGATTACTGTATGGATGTGTACCTTCCCCGCCATGCTGTTCGGTATGTGGAACGCAGGCTGGCAGGCTAACACCGCCATCGACGCAGGTTACGCCTCTATGGCTGGCTGGCGCGAAGCAATTATGATGGTCTTTGCGTCCGGGCATGATCCCAGCAGTTTTTGGGCGAACTTTGTCCTTGGCGCTACTTACTTCCTGCCTATCTATCTGGTCACCTTTGTCGTCGGTGGCTTTTGGGAAGTGCTGTTTGCTATCAAGCGTGGCCACGAAGTTAACGAAGGCTTCTTCGTTACCTCGGTGCTGTTTGCGCTGATACTTCCGGCCACTATTCCGTTGTGGCAGGTGGCTCTGGGCATCACCTTCGGTGTGGTGATCGGTAAAGAGATCTTCGGTGGCACGGGTAAAAATTTCTTGAACCCCGCACTCACTGGCCGTGCATTCCTTTACTTTGCTTATCCTGCGCAAATCTCCGGTGACTCTGTATGGGTGGCCGCCGATGGCTATACCGGTGCAACGGCCCTCTCTATGGCGTTCCAGGATGGTATGTCTGCGCTGACAAACACCTTTAGCTGGTGGGATGCCTTCCTTGGCTTTATCCCCGGCTCAGTGGGGGAGGTCTCGACGCTAGCGATCTTTATCGGTGCTGCTGTGCTGCTGTGGACGCGAATCGCCTCCTGGCGAATCATGCTGGGTGTATTCCTGGGCATGGTGGTGACCAGCACGCTGTTTAATCTGATCGGCTCTGATACCAACCCAATGTTTGCCATGCCCTGGTACTGGCATTTGGTCATTGGTGGTTTCGCTTTCGGTATGGTGTTCATGGCGACTGACCCTGTGTCAGCCTCAATGACTAACCAAGGCAGACTGCTGTTTGGTGCGCTGATCGGTGTGATGACCGTCTTGATTCGCGTTGTGAACCCGGCTTTCCCGGAGGGCATCATGCTGGCGATTCTGTTCGCTAACCTGTTTGCACCGCTGATTGACCATTTCTTCGTTCAGGCCAATATCAAGCGTCGCGTGAAGCGTACCGGCGTACCGGCCGAGGAGACTGCCTAATGGCACAAGGTAACAACTCCATCAAGAAAATCCTGATTGTGGCGTTCTCACTGTGTATCGTGTGTTCCGTCATCGTCTCGACCGCTGCGGTCGCATTGCGGCCCATGCAGCAGCTTAATCAGGAGCTCGATCGCAAAACTAATATCCTGAACGTTGCCAAGCTTTATGAGCCGGGCATGGACGTTGAAAAGGTGTTTAGCGAAGCGATCACTGCGCGAGTCGTTGACTTGGATACGGGCGAATACTCCGATGAGTTTGATCCCGATACCTACGATAGCTTTGAAGCCGCCCGTGACCCCGCCTCGGGTCGCACGCTTTCCGGCGATCAGGATATCGCAGGTCTATCACGCGTCGAAAACTACGCTACGGTTTACCTGATTGGCGGTGAAGACGATCCGGAACAGATCGTGCTACCTATTCGTGGTCAAGGTCTTTGGGGCCTAATGCGTGGCTTCCTGGCCGTAGAGGGTGATGGCAATACCATCGTCAGCATCACCTACTACGAGCACAGCGAAACACCGGGTCTAGGCGCTGAAGTAAACAATCCGCGCTGGCAAGCACAGTGGGAGGGTAAGAAAATTTACGATGAAGAGGGCGACCTCTCACCGGAAATTCACCTGACCAAAGGTGGCGCTAGCAGCGAATACGAAGTCGATGCGCTATCTGGCGCTACGCTAACCAGTAACGGCGTCACTAACATGCTGCAGTTCTGGCTAAGCGAAGAGGCTTTCGGTCCGTATTTGGCTAAATTCCGTAGTGGCACTGAGCCGGAAGACGCCGAAGAGTCCGATACCAACTTCGAAGACGTTGAGGGGGCCTGATCATGGCGGACGTAAATGCAAAAGGCGTTTTAACGGCGCCGATTTTTCACAACAACCCCATTGCGCTACAAATACTGGGGATTTGTTCGGCACTTGCGGTAACCACCAGCATGAGCGTATCGCTCGTTATGGCGCTGGCAGTTATTTTCGTAACATCGCTTTCGAATCTGTTCGTATCGCTGATCAGGAATCATATTCCCTCTTCGATTCGTATCATTGTGCAGATGACCATTATTGCCTCGCTGGTTATCGTGGTTGATCAGATTCTTAAAGCCTATGCCTATGAGATGTCCAAGCAACTCTCGGTATTCGTTGGCCTGATCATTACCAACTGTATCGTCATGGGGCGTGCGGAAGGTTTTGCGATGTCCAACACGCCAGGCATGTCGTTTTTAGACGGTATCGGCAACGGCCTGGGCTACGGTTTTGTACTGATGGTAGTGGGCTTTGTGCGCGAGCTGCTGGGTTCTGGCAGCGTATTTGGGTTTACCATCTTCCAGACTGTTCAAAACGGTGGTTGGTACGTTCCCAACGGCTTGCTGTTACTGCCACCTTCGGCGTTCTTTATTATCGGTCTACTGATCTGGGTGATGCGCTCCGTTAACCCTGAGCAGGTAGAAGATAATGAGTTCAAAATGAAGGAAAACACCAAACCCAAGGAGGCCGTGTAACATGGAACATTATCTGAGTCTTTTTGTTGCCTCGGTGTTTGTTGAAAACATGGCACTGGCTTTCTTCCTGGGGATGTGTACTTTTTTGGCAGTGTCCAAAAAAGTCTCTTCAGCGATTGGCCTGGGCATTGCGGTTATTGTTGTACTGACTGTCACCGTACCGGTTAACAACCTCGTTTATACCTTCTTGCTGCAGGAAGGTGCGTTAACCTGGACCGGCATTAGCGGTGCTGAAAACATTGACCTTTCATTCCTTGGGTTGCTCTCCTATATCGGTGTTATTGCCGCGCTGGTACAGATCATGGAAATGTTCCTTGATAAGTATGTGCCGACGCTCTACAACGCGCTAGGGGTATTCCTGCCGCTGATTACCGTTAACTGTGCCATCCTTGGTGGCGTGCTGTTTATGGTGGAGCGTAGCTATAACTTTGGCGAAGCCGTGGTCTATGGCTTTGGTGCGGGCACCGGTTGGGCACTTGCCATTGCTGCCCTGGCGGGTATTCGTGAAAAGCTGAAGTACAGCGATGTGCCGGGTGGCCTCCAAGGACTGGGCATTACTTTTATCACCGTGGGGCTGATGTCGTTGGGCTTCATGTCCTTCTCAGGCATTCAGCTTTAAGCGCAGCCGGTTTTTCCCAGCGGTGCCAAGCGCTGCTGGGTAATAGAAAACCTCCAGCAATAGGAAACCGACATGGTTGATACAACAGTCATCTTGCTCGGTGTTGTCATGTTCACGGTCATCGTTATTAGCTTAACGGCGATCATTCTGGCAGCGCGCAGCAAGCTTGTGAGTAGCGGGGACGTGACCATCGAGGTCAACGGTGACCCCGAGCACACTTTAAAGACCCAGGCCGGTGGTAAGCTGCTAAACACGCTTGCCGCTAACGGCATTTTCCTCTCTTCCGCCTGTGGTGGCGGCGGTTCTTGTGCCCAGTGTAAGTGCCGGGTAGAAGAAGGTGGCGGCTCTATCCTGCCGACCGAAGAATCACACTTCACCATGCGTGAAAAGAAAGAGGGCTGGCGCCTCTCTTGTCAGGTACCTGTGAAACAGGACATGAAAGTCGAAGTGCCAGAAGAAGTTTTTGGGGTGAAGAAGTGGGAAACGGAGGTTATTGCTAACCCCAATGTGGCCACCTTTATCAAAGAGCTGAACCTGAAACTGCCAGAGGGCGAAGAAGTTGCCTTCCGCGCCGGTGGTTACGTGCAGCTTGTTGCGCCGCCTTACGATATCAAGTTCGCTGACTTTGATATTGATGAGGAGTACCGGGGTGATTGGGAAAAATTTGATATGTTCAAAGTTTCCCATAAGAACAACGAGGAAGTGATTCGCGCCTACTCTATGGCGAACTACCCAGACGAAAAGGGTATCCTCAAGTTCAACATCCGTATTGCCACGCCGCCTCCCGGCACTAACCATCCGCCTGGCCTGATGTCCACCTTCGTCTTCAACCTGAAAGAAGGCGATAAGGTCACCGTTATGGGTCCGTTCGGTGAGTTCTTTGCCCGTGATACTGACGCCGAAATGATCTTTATCGGTGGTGGTGCAGGCATGGCGCCGATGCGAAGCCATATCTTCGATCAGCTCAAGCGTTTGAAATCGAAACGCAAGATCAGTTTCTGGTACGGTGCCCGCTCCTGGCGTGAAACCTTCTACAACGAAGAGTATGACCAGTTAGCCGAAGAGTTCCCCAACTTTGAGTGGCACCTGGCGCTGTCTGATGCCCAGCCGGAAGATAACTGGGAAGGGCCGACAGGCTTTATCCATAACGTGCTGTACGAGAACTATCTGAAGGATCACCCTGCGCCTGAAGATTGCGAGTACTACATGTGTGGGCCACCAATGATGAACGCCTCGGTTATCAAGTTGCTGCTTGATATGGGTGTTGAGCCGGAAAATATCCTGTTGGATGACTTCGGTGGCTAATCACCTGGCATGAATCGATAGTAGCTGTAAGCGGGGCTGGCCTTTTGGTCGGCCCCGTTTGTTTATAAATGAAGACCCGCCTCAAGCGCTGATATGAATAGCTTGGCTGAGGTACAATAGATCCAATTAATAAAGACTGTGAGGCACTTATCAGTACGGCTGTTGTCGGCAGGTGAGGCCAATAATTTAAAGCTAGGCAATGTAATGCTGGGAGGTTGATATGACGATTTGGCTACTGGTATTTGGTTTTATGGCACTGATCATGGGTGCTATGGCTGTGGGTGTCTTAATGGGCCGAAAGCCGATTGCTGGCTCTTGCGGTGGTTTAAACCAAATTGGCATGAAAGATGGCTGTGATATTTGCGGCGGTAAAGACGAAGTCTGTGAAGAAGAGAACCGCAAGCGTGGCAGTATTCGCCGCCGTAGCGACGAGAGCCGCGGCGCTGACTTAGGCTACGACGCCACCCGTCGATAAGAAAATCGTGTGGTAGAGAAAAGGGTCACGCTTAACAAACAGGAATAGGAGACGCAGAGAGTATGGCGGTTCACAATTACGATGTTGTGGTTATCGGTACGGGGCCTGCAGGGGAAAGCGCTGCTATTAACGCTGCAAAACATGGCAAGCGCGTAGCGATTATTGAGAAGCAGGCGCAGGTCGGTGGCAACTGTACTCACTGGGGTACTATTCCTTCTAAAGCGTTGCGCCATCAGGTCAAACAGATCATGGCGTTCAACACCAACCGTATGTTCCGCGATATTGGTGAACCACGCTGGTTCTCTTTTCCTAAAGTAATGGAGCGTTCACGCGGCACTATCGACAAACAGGTCGAAATGCGCACCACCTTCTATGCACGTAACCGCATTGACCTGTTTCACGGCGTCGCCCGGTTTAAGGATGAGCACACCTTAGTGGTGCGTGACAGTCAGGAAGGTATGGAAGAACTAGTGGCTAAAAAAGTGGTGATTGCCACCGGTTCGCGCCCTTATCGTCCCGCGGATATAAACTTTCGCCATCCGCGAATTTACTGCTCTGATACCATACTTAGTCTCTCGCACACCCCGCGCACCCTGGTGATTTTTGGCGCTGGCGTGATTGGTTGTGAATATGCCTCGATCTTTTCAGGCTTGGGTGTCAAAGTTGATCTCATTAATAACCGTGACAGCCTCCTGTCGTTTCTTGATGATGAGATTAGTGATGCGCTCTCTTACCATTTGCGCAAGCACGGTGTGTTAGTGCGACATAATGAGGAATATGAGAGTGTGGAGGGGGATGACTCAGGTGTTGTTGTTCGCCTTCAGTCAGGCAAGAAAATTCGTGCTGATGCTTTTTTGTGGGCCAATGGACGCACCGGCAATACCGACAGTCTAGGCCTTGAGAACATTGGCTTAACCGCTAATGGGCGCGGGCAGCTAAGCGTCGATGAGCATTATCGTACCGAAGTTCCGCACATCTACGCAGCGGGCGATGTGATTGGCTGGCCGAGTCTAGCGAGCGCTGCTTATGATCAAGGCCTGAATTCGTGCAATGAACTGCTCGATAAAGAGTATCGCTTTGTCAGTGATGTGCCCACCGGGATTTATACCATCCCCGAGATTAGCTCGTTTGGCCCAAATGAGCGTGAGCTCACGGAAGCAAAAGTGCCTTACGAGGTAGGTAAAGCCTTCTTTAAAGATACCGCTAGGGCGCAGATTACCGGCGATACCGTGGGTATGCTAAAAATTCTTTTCCATCAGGACACCCTGGAAATATTGGGGATTCACTGCTTTGGTGACCAGGCCTCAGAAATTTTGCATATCGGGCAAGCCATCATGCAGCAAGAGGGCGGGGCCAATACGCTCAAGTACTTTGTGAATACCACCTTTAACTACCCCACCATGGCAGAAGCATATCGAGTGGCTGCACAGAACGGTTTAAACCGGGTTTTCTAATCGTGGCTTCCTTGTGCCTTCGAGGTTCAAGAGTCGCTGGGCTCGTGAATAAACGTTTGGGCGTAAGTTTGTGGGTCGTTGTAAGCTGATGGGGCACTGGGGGGCAACAGACTTTCAACACGGTTGCGCCCCAGTGCTTTGGCTTGGTAGAGCGCTTTGTCGGCAAACGAATAAAGCTGTTCAAACGTCAGCGAGCCGCTTTGGCACGTCGTCACGCCGATGCTAATGGTTGGGTGGGCGTGAAGGTCTATACCAATCAGCGTATTGACTTCAATTTCTCGGCGCAGCCGATCTGCTGCCTGTAGCGCATCATGGGTAGCCGTGTTGGGCATCAATAAGCAAAACTCCTCGCCACCAATTCTTGCTAATGTGTCCGATGGACGGCATAGCAGGCGAAGCTGTTGACTAATCTGGCGCAAAACCTCATCGCCGGTAGGGTGCCCATAGGTATCGTTGACTTGTTTGAAGTGATCGATATCCAACAGCATTAAGCTGAGCGGTGCCTGATCACGCCGTGCCTGGGTGATCGCGGCGAAGGCGACATTAACCAAATGACGCCGGTTATATAGTCCGGTCAGCTCATCGGTCAGAAGTTGCTGATGCATGACGGTACGCTGACTGCGCAGGTAAATAACCGCCAAACAGAGTGTGGTCGCCGCACTGACCATGAGCACCAGTAGCACACTCACAGCGATCGATAGGCGCTGCATGATCAAACGTTGCTGACTGGCAATGGTGTGAACGTCTTCCAGCAGTTGATTATACAACCATACCTGAGAGGCACCGATCTCCATGGCCGTGGGCTGGAGCGCTTCGACCAGCTCTGGTCGCCGCTGGGCCTCGCGCGTTTGCTGGGCTAACTCAACAAGGTGGTTATTAAGCTTATTGAAATAGCTATTGAGATACTCGACATCTGCAATGAGGTAACGATGGCGTTCGATACTGCCCTGGATGTTATCTAAATGCTGTTTGGAAAGGGCAGTAAAATATTCGATATATTCGATATGCTCGCTATCAGGCCTACGGCTGCCTTCCTCCAGCGCGGCCCGTAACTGAGGTGTCGCTTGCTGAGCCAGTAAAATGTCGCTGATTAACGTGGTGTAGTCGGCACTGGCTTTTTGACACGCACTGTAGACGTAGCTACCCATCACCACGGACATTGCGCAGAGTATGACAGCAAAAATGGACGCAAAGCGCCCGCCAGGCTGATGAAAAAAGAGAGGCATCATCCTAAGATAATCAACGAGCTGGCAGTAATGATGCCCCTCTTTGCATACTGCCGAGTAGGCGCAAGTACGATGGGCAATAAAGTGTGGTCATCAAAAAAGTGCTTCCGTAGCAAAGGGCAGTTCTGCATGGCACCTCTCCTGTTAATGGTTAGGTAATCCAATGAACAGCTTCAAGACATCATCCTTATGCAACTTAAGCACTCAGTTGCCATACATGCCATCCCACAACTTTACTAATTACAGGATCATACTTGTGCTCGTTATTATTAATAACGCTGTTAGTGTTTGATATTTAATCGTTATTTAGAGAGTCTAAGGCTAAACGTGCTTTTCCCTGCCAGCTACCCTCAAGCGATGCTGCCTGGGTTAATGCCTCGCGCGCTTCCTCTAGCGCATCGTTTTGTAGCAGTAAAAGGCCGAGATTTAGCCAAGCGGCGCCCATGTTTTCATCCAGTTCGGTTGCCCGCTCAAAGGCCTTGCGTGCGTTGTCGGGTTGTTGATCGGCGTAAAGCGAGTTGCCCAGCGCAAACTGGCCCATTGCGTTACCAGAATGGTGCTCTATAAACGCTTGCCAGCTCGAAAGCGTGGCACGCGGCCCATGAGACTCCTCGTAGGCGCTAATTGCCTCTAGCGCGTTACGGGCTGTGATGCCCGTGGGTAGTGTTCCCGGCTCGGCGACCACAAACCCCCAGCGCTCCGTGCGTGCCCAAGTGGCATCGAAGCGGCTGAACGACATGCTATGACGCTCAATTTCGCCGCTGCGCAAGATGAGCGTTTCATTGGGCAGATCGTAGCCAATGGCGACGGCGTAGTGCCACATCGGGTAAATTGGCAACGACAAATTCTGCATGACGACCACCGGGTCGCCCGCCGCCAAATGGTTTAAGAGGGCATCCATGGTGCCGCGAATAGGAAACGCCAGGCGCTCATGCCGCCGCACGGTAGCCAGAATTTCTGGCTGCACACTGCCATCGCGTCCGGGTAAAAACACCTGGGGGATCAATTGTTCGACGTTTGTGTCAACGCCCTGATGATTGAGTACCATCGCCAGCGTGGCAGGGCCGCACTGATATTCCGTTTGAGCATAAAACGGCACGCTGGAGATCTCTGCATGGGGGGGTAGCGCTTGATAGGTGCTTTGCAGCAATACCGGATTTCGCGCACAGCCGCTAAGCAGCAGCATAATAAAAACGCCCGCAAAGCGGGCGTTAGTAAGCAGGTTGGTCATGTACTGCCTATTGATTAACGAGTAAACGGGTAAACGTCGGTCAGGCCAAGAATATCGGTTACCAGTAGAATGATGAAAACGGCAAATAAAGCGCCTACAACGCCAGCACCAGCAGGCAGTTGCTCAAGCTGTTCGGCCATTTGCTGTGCTTCAGCATCGCTTAGTGCGGCAACACGAGCTTCGACTTCGTCCAAGTCAACACCTTGTTTTACCAGTTGATCTTGCACATCAGCGCGGGCCAGAATTTCGCTGATGCGCTCACGATCAGCGCCAGCATGGTCAGCTGCCAAAGCAGATTGGGTAGTGACTAAATCCATAGATTGAGGCGCAGTGGAGGCAGCTGCTACGGGTAAGCTGGTAATAACAAGCGCTGCAATCAGCAGGGTGGAGAGGTAAGCACGCAATGTCTTCATCGTCTTCTTCCTTATAGACTAGTCGGGATGGTGTGGAATGAGTATAGAAACAAATGGTTTGATTTTTAAGCTTAATATGCAAAATGCTAATTGTTTGCACTAATGCGATAGGTCCACGCGGATTCGGAGAGCAGCCCGCGGCCACCGGCCATGGTCATCGCCAAATCGTGCAGGCCAGGCCATAGCGGCACCGCCGCAGCGCCCTTGACGGCTAAATCGAGTCGTTGCGCCATTAACAGCAATTTGTGTAGTCGTTTCATGGACAAGCGGCCAATCGCTTTCTGGTACGCTGGGCGGCGCTTATCAAAAATCATCGGCTTTTGGGTTTTACAGGCATGGTCAAAACTCTGCCCCTGATCCAAGTGCTGGTGCAGCGAGAGCAGAGTGCGTAGTTCCCTGCTAAGCGCCCAGAGTACAATCGGGGCCTCAACGCCTTCGCTGCGTAGGCCATTGACAATGCGCGAAGCGCGGCTGGGCTCGCCTTTCAAGCAGGCATCGGCCAGGTTGAAAACATCAAAGCGAGTGCTGTCTTCGACCCCTTGGGCAATGCTCTCTACGTTCAAGCGCGTACCCTGAGGATGAATGAGTGCCAGTTTCTGAAGCTCCTGGTCGGCGGCCAGTAAATTGCCTTCGGTGCGCTCGCCTAGCAGTCGAGCGGCGTCCAGGTCAATCTGTAAGCCATGGAGCGATGCCCGGTCTCGCAGCCAGTAGCCTAAGCGTGAAGCATCCACCGGCCAAACGGGTACAAACAGGCCGTGCTTATCCAGCGTTTTGAACCAGGCGGTTTTTTGCTGCTTGGCGTCTAGTTTACCCATGCTGATTAGCAGTACGTCGTCGCTGTTATCCAGCGTTTCAGCGTACTGGGCTAATGCTTTACTGCCTTCTTGGCCTAGCTTGTGATTGCCGAGCCGCAGCTCCAGCAGCTTGCTGGTCGCAAACAGCGAGAGATTGCTCGACATTTCCATCAAGCGGCCCCAAGCGAAGTTGGGCTCGACATCAAGTACTTCGCGCTCTTCAACGCCCGCCTGACGCGCGGCAACCCTCACAGCATCGCAGGCGTCGCGATGCTGTAAGGGCTCATCCCCTGCGACAATGACTACGCGGGGAAGCTTTTTTGCCAACGCAGCGGGTAGCTGATCAGCAAATACCTTCACTGCATGCCCTCAACGTAAGCTAGGCGTTCGATAATGCGATCAGAGAGCTGGCGTGAAAGCGTTTGCTCAGCTTCCATCATCAGTGTTTCACGGTTGAGCAGGTCGTCATCGCTGACCCGAATACGCGTATCCGTGGACAGGGTCTGGTTATTGATGTGATAGGCATTGGACGCTCGCTCCTGTACCGAGAGGCGAATGCTGAGCGTTAGCTCGTGTTCGCGGCTTGCCCGGCCATCGCCACCCAAGCGACGTTCGGTTAAGGCAGGCGTGCCCAGCGTAACCCGCCAGGGCGCACCAGAGGCTACTTGGGTGCCTAGCTGTTGAAGGCGTGAGGCAACCTGCTGAGCGACGGCACTATTGGTGTTGCCCTCCAAGGACAGGGTTGGCAGGGTAGGTAGCGATGCTTGGCCACGAAGATGGAACCCGCAGCCGCTGAGCAGCACCGCCGCCGAGGCGGCGATGCTTGCGGTTAGAAAAGTGCGTCGGTTCATCCGCTCACCACGATATTAACCAGTTTTCCGGGCACTACGATCACTTTACGCACGGTGTTGCCCTCAAGATGGCGCTGAACGTTTTCGTGTTCCATCGCCATTTTTTCAATAGCCGCTTTATCGGCGCTTGCCGGTACTTCAAGGCGCGCGCGCAGTTTGCCGTTGACCTGTACCACCAACTCAATAGTGTCACGAGTAAGGGCAGACTCATCCACCACCGGCCAGGCCGCTTCAATCGCCGGGCCAGAGTGACCAAGCGCTTCCCAAAGACTATGGCACAGGTGCGGTGTGATCGGCGATAGCAGCAGCACGCAGGCTTCCAGCGCTTCGCGGCTAACCGCTAGGCCAAGCTCAGAGCTATCGTCGAACTTGCCAATGGCGTTGGAGAGCTCCATCACCGCGGCAATGGCGGTATTGAAGGTGGTGCGGCGGCCAATGTCGTCGCTGGCTTTCTTGATCGTCTCGTGGGTTTTGCGGCGCAGCGCTTTTTGATCGTCATTAAGCGCATCGCTGTTCAGCGTACCCGGCGTACCCGCCGCCAAATGATCATTCACTTGACGCCACAGGCGTTTCAAAAAGCGGTGAGCGCCTTCAACGCCGGAGTCCGACCATTCCAACGACTGCTCGGGCGGTGCGGCAAACATCATAAACAGGCGCACGGTATCGGCACCGAATTTGTCGATCATCGACTGCGGATCAACGCCGTTGTTTTTTGACTTGGACATCTTCTCAATGCCGCCCATCTCCACCGGCTCGCCGTCGCTCATCAAAATGGCGCTGAGCGGGCGACCTTTCTCGTCGCGCTTCACTTCCACATCAGCGGGATTAAACCACTGCTTGCCGCCGTTATCGGTAGGGCGGAAGAAGGTTTCGGCGATGACCATGCCTTGGGTCAGCAGCTGCTGGAACGGCTCGTCGGAATCCACCAAACCAAAGTCACGCATTAGCTTGTGGAAGAAACGCGCATACAACAGGTGTAAAATGGCGTGTTCGATGCCGCCAATGTAGAGATCCACCGGCAGCCAGTAGTTGGCACGGTCATCCAGCATGGCCTCAGTATTATCGGCACAGCAGAAGCGCGCGTAGTACCAGGACGACTCCATAAAGGTGTCGAAGGTATCGGTTTCACGGGTCCAGCCGTCGCCTAGGTCAGAGAACGCCGGCATTTTTTTCAGCGGCGAGCCGGAGGCGTCTACGGTGACTTCCATCGGCAGCGAGACCGGCAGCTCATCATCAGTTAGCGGTACGGTTTGGCCTTCCGGGCCGTACTTAACCGGAATCGGCGCGCCCCAGTAGCGCTGACGAGCGACGCCCCAGTCGCGCAGGCGGAAGTTGGTTTTGACTTCGCCACGGCCTAGCTCAGCAAGCTTCGCGGCAATGGCATCGAACGCTTGCTCAAAGCCCAGCCCATCGAACTCCCCGGAATTCACCACGGTGCCGTACTCGGCGTAAGCGGCTTCGGAAATGTCCGCAGGTTTGCCACTCTCATCGGCAATCACTGCTTTAATTGGGACGCCGTACTTGGTGGCAAACTCCCAGTCGCGCTGGTCGTGACCAGGTACCGCCATGACGGCGCCGGTACCAAACTCCATTAGCACGAAGTTAGCCACGTAAACAGGCACTTCATCGCCCGTCAGCGGGTGAACCGCTAAATGGCCGGTGAACATGCCTTTTTTCTCTTTGGTGGCCATTTCGGCTTCAGTGGTGCCGCCCTTGGCGCACTCATCGCAGAAGGCAGCCAGCTCGCTATTCTGCTCAGCCGCTTGCTTGGCCAGCGGATGACTCGCGGCAACGGCTACATAGGTTACGCCCAGCAGCGTATCCGGGCGGGTGGTATAAACTGCTAGCGGCTCATTGGCTTGGCCATCAGCGTCTTTAACATCAAAGGTCAGCTCGACGCCGCGGGATTTACCAATCCAGTTGCGCTGCATGGTTTTGACCTGCTCGGGCCACTCGACTTTATCCAGGTCGGCCAGCAGCTCATCGGCATAGTCGGTAATCTTCAAGAACCACAACGGTATCTCTTTACGCTCAACCAGCGCACCGGAGCGCCAGCCGCGGCCTTCGATAACCTGCTCATTGGCGAGGACGGTCTGATCAACCGGATCCCAGTTCACCGTCGACATCTTTTTATATACCAAGCCCTTCTCCACCAGCTTGGTGAAGAACCACTGCTCCCAGCGGTAGTAGCTGGTATCGCAGGTGGCGAACTCGCGGCTCCAGTCATAGGCAAAACCCAATGCCTTCAACTGATTGCGCATGTAATCGATATTATGATAGGTCCACTTGGCGGGCGGCACCTGGTTCTGGATGGCGGCGTTTTCCGCGGGCATACCAAACGCATCCCAGCCCATGGGCTGCATGACATTTTTACCCTGCATGCGCTGGAAACGGGACACAACGTCGCCGATAGTATAGTTACGCACGTGGCCCATGTGCAGCTTGCCGCTGGGGTAGGGGAACATTGAGAGACAGTAGAACTTCTCGCGGTTGGCGTCCTCTACGGCTTTGAAGCACTGATGTTTGTCCCAGTACTGCTGGGCGTCGCGTTCGATATCACGAGGGCTGTAGTGTGCGTCCATCGGTTTATTAATGCCTTGGCGTATTCGCCCAAAAGGGGCGCAAAGTGAATGTTAGATGACATCTGTCAGATATGTGAGGTCGATTGTATCCTATGCAGGTGTATCCTTGAACGGTAAGCCGATGATAGGTAACTGCACGCGTCGACAAAAGGAGAGGCACCATGAGTGATCAACAGAATGACAATCGCTTACGCGAAGGCTACGAACGCTTGCTAGAGCGGATGCAGGGGGGCGCTAACGAGCTAACCTGGGAAAACTTGCAGAAGGATCTGGACGACGCGGTGGAGTTTGAAGCGGAGCTGGAAGAGTACACCAAAGACGAGCTTGCCTTGCTTCGCGCCTGGGTCGAGCGTGACCTCAAAGATATGCGCTATTACATGGCCGACACCGGTAAGCAGGTGGCCAGCTGGTTAGGCATCGATATCGAAGGCCTTTCCCGCCGCGTGGCGGAGTCGCTACTGTCGATTGCTGACCGCAGCGTGGTCGAGCGCGAACGCTTTGAGGAAGATCTAGAAGCCGCCCGCGCCGACTACTGCGAAGGTGAAATGGCTGCACCCGGCCTAATGGCCTGCACCCACTGCGATGCCCAGGTAATGCTGCCATCTGTTGCCCGCCTGGAACCCTGCCACCAGTGCGGCCACCGTTACTTCTACCGTTTCCCCAATAAAATCATTGAGACCTGATCGATTAGGTAACCAGTAAGCTGACGCCTGCGATCGCTCCCAGCGAAAGCAGGCTCATCACCGCCGCGTAGAGCAGGTTATTTTTCATCATGCGGTAACCGCTCACCCCGTAGCGCCCCTGCAGTGAAAGATTAATCCCCGAAAGCGGGCCCACGCTTGTGCCTACCGCCCACGAGGTTAACGCCACAAACGCAAACACGGTCTGTTCGCCGCCCTGCAAATTGAGGATCGACGCCAGCACCGAGACGCCAATAATTGGATGTAAGCCTGCCAGTGCACTAAGCGTGATCGCCGCAAAGCTGAGCATCGCCTGCGGCGCCCCAAAGCGTGTGAACAGCGTCCAGTCACTGCCAGCCGCGGCCGTGACCAGCGTCGAAAGGCCAATGGTTAATAACCCCGCCGCCAAAAATAGCAAAATCTCACCGCGCATAGCGGGTAAACGTGTAGTGGTGTGCTGACGAATGCGCCGTAGGGTAAATTTGGGCCCATGGGGCAGGTTACTTAGCAGCGCAACGCTGGGCAGTAGAAAGGTGATAATGCTGACAATGGTCAGGGCAGGGGTAAGCACAAAGTGAAACAGCATCACCAACACCGCCATACCCACCGGCATAAACAGACTACGCGGTGCCAGTGAGTAGCCATCCACCTCGCTTAGATCAAACCGTCGCCTGAGTTCCAGGGTGGTTAACAGCCCCGACAGCATCGCCATGGGAAAGCCCACCACGGCAATTTGTGCATACTGCACCTCGGGCACCAGGGCAATGACCACCCCCATGGAAGCAAAAAACGGTGACCATAGCGCCGCACTGGAGAGGCCCCGGTTAAGCGCCAATAGCTGCGGAGTCGTCAACGGCCCACGCCGAGCCAGCTTATCGCCTACCATAAACACGGTAGAGAGATTCAAAATCGTACCCAGGAAGTGCACCCCCAACCAGGTACTCATCACGCCGCTGGCACCGGTAACACGCTTACCCGACGCGCCCTTATTACCTTGCTTGCCAATCAGCGAGATAAAGCTAACGCCCACCAGCATCGCCGCCACGAATGAGTTGCCCTGCAACATGGCAGACCAATCGACATCCGCACCATAAGCAAACCGCGCCACCAGCAGCATGCCCGCCCCCAGCGCAATCAGTACGGCCGCCTGAATGCGCGAACGCCGAGGAATATCCCGCCACAGCAACACAACTGCCGCCCACAGCAAATAGCTCACCGCATGGGCAGTGCTCAACCAGCCGGTAAAGCCAATAATCTGTGCGATCAAACCAAGCAAAATCAGCACGCCCGCCAAGCGCTGCCGAGAAGTCGTCTCTTGCATGCCAAACCCTTAATAGTGAATTAGCAGGCTAATCGGATTTGCAAAGGAAGGCCAGCAGTAAGCTCAGAGTTAGGGGTAGGGGATTTTCGTGGCGCGCGGAAACGAGCGAGGCAGTGCCCTTGGTTGGCATTAATAAATGCATAGCCACATTTCGTAGCGCGTGGTAACGACTTTGCGAGGAACGAGCAAATAAGGCACCCGCGAAAGCATCGCGCAGCGATGCCAGGCCAAAACCACCAAACCCGCTATACACACAACAATTAAAACAAAAAAGGCAACTACATTGAACCCAATACAGCCACATTACGTAGCGCGCGGTAACGACTTTGCGAGGAACGAGCAAATAAGGCACCCGCGAAAGCATCGCGCAGCGATGCCAGGCGAACGCCACTAAACCGGCTATACAACACACAACAATTACATCTTTATAAAGATTCCATTGAACCAGATACAGCCACATTCCGTAGCGCGTGGTAACGACTTTGCGAGGAACGAGCAAATAAGGCACCCGCGGGAGCATCGCGCAGCGATGCCAAACCAACGCCACCAAACTCGATATTCAACTAAAATACGAACCACTTCTTAGAATAGAAGCGTGACCTAAAACTAATTTATGAATAAAGTATGATTAATATGATAAATGCGGTCGCAGGCGGAGCGTTTTAACGTGCTTCGAATGCACCGTGGCGGTAGCGTGGTTTCGTTTTAGCTCATTAGCCTAAAGGGCTGCGCACACCTGCAAATTCCTTCCCTATTACATGCGTATGAATTTGTGTTGTCTCGATACTTTTGTGGTCTAGCAATTCTTGTACTGTGCGAATGTCCGTGCCTTGGCTTAGGAATTGGGTGGCGAAACTGTGCCGTAAGATATGGCAAGAGCCTGGACGTGGCAATGATGCAGATTTCATCGCCTGCTTCATGGCCTTTTGCACAGCCGATGAATGAATATGGTGAAGAACGACGTTACCGGCATCATCGCAGCATGGGCGGCTGGCAGGAAACAGCCATTGCCAACCTAGGGAAATGCCCGCGTTTGGGTACTTACGATCCAGAGCACCTTTCCCTGCTCTGACGGTGAGGATATGGCGTTCGGTATCAATATCTCTTACGCGCAAACGGCATGTTTCGATGAGTCTCAGTCCTGAGCCATACATCAGGGTTGCCATTAAATGCATAGGCCCAGACAATTGACTTAATACGCGCATAACCTCTTCGTGAGAAAGTACGACAGGTAATCGACGCGGGCGTTTAGCTCGTGAAAAGGTGCCAATATCACCCAATGGCATATCAAGGATATGGCGATACAGAAATACTAAAGCATTTAGCGCCAGGTTTTGTGTAGCCGCAGCCACATATCGCTCTACGGCAAGGTGCTCCAGAAAAGCCTGGACTTCAGAAGCGACGTCACCCCCTGATTGA
>NZ_JAGGRO010000018.1:0-75107 GCF_018612805.1 Halomonas sp. ISL-56
CTCAATCAGGGGGTGACGTCGAAGGCATCAATTCTGCTCATCAGCAGCTGTGCGCAAGATACCGCAGGACGGGCTATTGCAGCAGGCAAGGCGCTTGGTTTTCACATGCTCGGCTTTCTACCCAAAGCAAAGCTATTCACCGATCTAGCATCATTTCTTGAGCCATTCAAAAAAGCGCCCAAAGCGCCTACAAGCAATGAGTTGGCGAAAGCCATTCATGAAAAACAGCTGTTTCTCGTCTATCAACCCCAAATAGACCTTCAAAAAAACCAAGTCATCAGCGCCGAAGCACTGGTACGCTGGCAAGATCCCCAACGTGGAGTGCTTTACCCCGATAGCTTTATCCGCTTGGCAGAGCAGAGCGGGCTGATGCTTCCCCTCACCTGGTACGTTATTGAGCTTGCCATGAAGCAGCAAGCCCAATGGCTGTCACAAGGGTGGGATCTGAATATCTCGATTAATATACCGGCGGCCTTTATTCAAGCAGAAGGCGTCCTGGAGACATTTGATCAACTCACTCAAGTGCATAATGCTGTTCTTAGCAAGATCACCTTGGAACTCACCGAAACGGTGGGGGTGGAGTGTTTGGGCTACGCTTGCTATGTGCTCAAAGCGTTACGACAAAGAGGCTGTAAACTGTCGTTAGATGATTTTGGTACCGGTCACTCTTCGCTGAAGCAGCTCTATCGGTTGCCTTTCAGCGAGCTCAAAATTGATCGTAGCTTTGTCTCGCAGATTGACCGGGATCAAAAAGCACTGGTGATCACCGAGTCGATTATCGACTTAGGCAGACGCCTGGGATTGACTGTCGTCGCCGAGGGTATCGAAACATCGGCGCAGTTCACCCTGCTTGCTGAAGTTGGGTGTACGGTTGGACAAGGCTACTGTATTGCTCACCCGTTAACCGCTGGCGCTTTCAACACATGGCTACGCGAGTACTCACCCTCTACTCTAATAGCGCATCAAATGAGCATGCTTTCTTGCTCTAAAGCCTGCTGAGTAGTGACTTGGAGAGAAATTAAACGCTCCAGATAAATAGCCAATTCGTTTAATGGGGCTTCTAGCGCTGCCTGCTCCAATTGGCTGGCTTGTTCAGCAATCGCCGCACAACCTAGCGAAGAGGCGGCTCCCTTCAGTGAGTGCGCCTCTTGGCACAAGGCAGAGCGATCTTCTGACTGCCAGTAGGCGTTAAGACGGGCACTGCGCTCACTAAGCCGCATTAAAAATGTAGACAGCAGTGCCCCCAACGCTCTTGGCTCAAAAGTGCTTTTCAGCTCTTCACAAAGGCGCTTGTCGAGTACTTGAACAGCGCCGACGGTGTCACCCAGTGATTGGTGGCTTTTAGGCGAATAACCGTCAACGTTATCAACCGCTAAGATTTCATCGTTAGAAAGATAGCGGCAGACCACCAGGTTCAACTCATCCCGAGTAAAGGGCTTATGAATCATATCGTCCATACCGCTTTGCATACAGCGTTCGCGGTGCTCTGGCATAACATTAGCGGTCATCGCTACGATCGGTAGACGGGGTAGCTGATGCACGGCTTCGTAATCGCGCCAACGTTGGGTGGTTTCGGTTCCATCCAATTTAGGCATCTGCATATCCATTAAGACCAAATCGATCCTGCCGTGGTCTACGTTAAGCAGTTCAAGTGCTTCCACGCCGTTCTCTGCGATGGTCACCCGCTGGCCAAGGCGTTCAAGCATCACCCTTGCTACCGTTTGATTTAGCGGATTATCCTCAACCACTAAAATATGGTGCTTTTGCTTAGTAGTGAGTTCACGCTGGCTGTCACCGGCTTGATAGACCGTAAATGGCTCGGTTTCCGGCATTCTAACGGTAAACCAAAATCGACTACCCAGCCCCTGCTGGCTGTTAACGCCTATCTCTCCCTGCATGGCTTCAACCAACCGCTTACAGATCGCCAATCCAAGCCCTGTGCCCTCATGACGCCGCGCCATGGAGGTGTCCACTTGCGAGAAAGCCGAGAAGAGTTGTGAATGATCCACGTCTGCGATACCACAGCCGGTATCATGCACCTCGACGAGAATATTATCGTCGCCAAGTGGCTTTACGTGGCATTTAACGAAGCCCTCTTCCGTGAACTTCAATCCATTATTGATTAAGTTCATCATTACTTGGCGCAACCGCGCGATGTCGCCCACCACATATCGCGGCAAAGCAGGGTCGATAGCGTAACTGAAGGTGACCTTCCCCTTCGGCTCGCGAAGCGTGTAGCTTTCACATAGTTGGTCGATGCACTGATGGAGATCAAACGGCTGGACATCCAGATCAAGACGCCCAGACTCGATTTTGGTGTAATCAAGAATATCGTTAATCACTGCGCGTAGGCTTTCCGCACTGCGCTTCAAAGCAGCTAAATAAGTCTTCGCACTGGGTGTTTTTACTTCTTCGCTTAACAAATCCGCCATACCCACTACGCCATTTAACGGCGTGCGAATTTCATGGCTCATGACGGCCATAAACTCTGATTTTGCGAGGCTCGCTTTCTCTGCTCGCTTGGCAGCCTCATTTAACTCTTGCCCCTTGGCTTCTAACGCTTGAGCTTTGTGATGACTGGAGCGTCCTTCTAAAATCAGCGCGCGAACTAACATCCCACCAGAAAACATAAGCAAGATAATAAGCAGCAGCACCAATCCGTAGAGATGCGTTAATACGCGGCGTTCTTCGCTGCGCATATGTGAAACATGGGCATTGGTTTCGACCAGAATGGTACCGGTGAGCTGCTGTAGCTCAACCGTATCCTGCAGGAGGGTAGCTATTAGCGCGCTATTTAACCCGTCAGGGTTATCCCATAGCGTTTCGAGTAGGGTTTCCATCTCTAAAATGCGGGATTGAGTTTCTTTAACTACCTCCTCAATATCCTCAAGTTGCGCCACAATCCTGCCTATTTCACCTTGAAAAAAAAGTGACTGCCGACTGAAGAGAATTTCATAACGCAGCAATACATCGTCAACCATCACGTTATCGGATCTTTTTGATTCCATTAACGTTAAGCGAAACTCGCGCACCTCACGATCAAACTGATACCCGGCCCATAATAAGTTTTCGAGCAGGCGATTTTCCAGCGCATGCTGACGGTGGTAAATAACCCCGCCGGTGGTTAGCGCGGAAAGAAAAAAAAGGATCGCCGAAAATGTAGCGGCCCTCGTGCTGCGGGAAAAATAGAACTTAAAAAAGGCCAGCATAGCAATTACCCGGTTACATTATTCGACAACGATACGCGCCACCTGCCACACCGATCGCGAGAAGATTTCTTCATTCAGCAGCTCGGGGTGTGTATCAAAGGGGTAAATAACAAACAGCGGCCCTTGATCTCGAACACGTAGTGCTTTGCCGTTCGCCTGCATGGCTAAAATCACATCATAATGATCAACATCACTAACGGGTATGGTGGCCGCATACTCATTCAACGCTATCACACGCATGCTCTCCCCTTCGGCACCCGCAGCTTCCAATATGGCTCGCCCCAATGGGCCAGAGAAACGCGTCACGCCATCGTACCAGGGCGTGCGGGTAGTTGTTTCGTGCTGCGCCAAGGCCTCTAGCATCTCTTTATCAAAATGGGCCTCATCACCCACGTTTGGCTGCCCGACCTTACCACTCACCACTAATAATACCGGGCCTTCAGGTGCTTCCAAAGCGATAGCCTGGGCCGACAGCAAGGCAATTACCACTCCGGCTATGAGAACCTTGCATTTAGAAACCCTGCATTTATAAACCAAAGAACGACGCATTCAGTTGCACCTCAGTATTGGCGGTTGAGAGTACAAGGAGTATATATCGGCCATCTGCGGATAAACTGTGGACCTTTGTGTCAACGCATCATTATCAACTAAACTTTATGTATGAATTTTCCACGTCTACACGTGTGACGTTTATAAGACGACAATAAGGGAAATCACCATGCATATTGGCGTACTTGAAGATGACCTCGACCAGCAGGCCTTTATTGAGCAGTGCCTGCTAACGGCAGGCCACCAGGTTTCTTTATTTACTCGCGCAAGCGAGCTGCGTCGCGCGACCCAGCAGCGGTCGTTTGATTTCCTGATTATCGACTGGTGGTTGCCAGACAGCGACGGCATGGATGTTGTTGCCCACCTGCGCCAACACGATAGCTGGCGCGGCCCAATCCTGTTTATTACCGCTAGCCAGGGTGAAGACGATGTCGTGAAAGCCCTGGAACAGGGTGCAGACGATTTTCTCGCCAAGCCCCTTCGCCCCAGTGAGCTTATTGCCAGAGTAAGCGCTTTAGGTAGGCGGTCAGGGTATGCCACACCGCGCCCGGCACCGGCTTGCCCCGCAACCTTTAATTTGCATACTGATGAGCACTACATCAGTGTCGCGGGCAACCCCGTTGATTTAACCGAGCGCGAGTATCGCTTAGCCGCGCTCTTCTTCTCAAAAATTGGTGAGCTGATTACCCGCGCGCATTTATTAGAGCTGGTGTGGGGTATCAAAGGGGATGTTTCGACGCGCACCGTGGATACCCACGTAAGCCGCCTACGCAGAAAGTTAGAGCTGGATGGTCGTCATGGCCTTCGTCTGCGCAGCGTTTACCAGTCAGGGTATCGCATGGAGACCTGCCAAACTACCAACATAGAACAAGTGGCTAATTAGGGTTGACGCTCAGATGAGCATCGGTTAAAAGATAAGAGCTGCCTTGAAAAGGTAGCTTGGTTTTATTAACCAGAGTTTTATTAGCGAACTACTCTTAAAGTAAAACTTTTCAGAGATCTCATCATGCGCTGGCAAATCCCCGCGACACGAATGAATAAGCTGCATCGCATTATTAATAATGCGGTATCAGCTTATTATTGTCGCGTGCCAGAGATGTAGAGAGAAATTGGCCGCGGCAAGTGTCGCGGCCATGTGTTTTATCGTTACCTTTGATACTCCCTGATCGCGATGTTGCCCGGCCTCCTAACCCAGGAGACCGATTCCATGGCAATGGCAACCATTACTCGCAAGCTACTCAACGCGTTAAAGCACTCACGCACCCAGCGGCGCTTTTACGAAGATCCACGTTTTCATGACCCGCATCTGTTAAAAGATATCGGTTTACGCTGGGAGCAAGGCCAACTGGTATCCATTCACGGTGTGGAAGAGCCAAGCCAACGCAATCAGCGTCATCAGGCTGAAACCCGCGATGCCTACGAAAAATGTCCACATTGTGGGAGTATTTTGGCGTAGCCAACGCCCCGGTCACAGGAAGTGACCGGGGCGTTTTCAGTTTTAAGCCCGGCTTGGCGCACAATAAAAAAAGCCGATCCATTGGATCGGCCAAACTGATGGGAGTCTGCACAGCATGGGGGATACTGTGCAGAGATGCCTGGGGAAGGCATCGCCAAAACGCCGGGTTAAGCGGCTTGGCGATGCCCTCTCAGGGAGTTGCGACCTTTACGGGAGTAGCTGCCTTTGCCTTTTTTCGGCGTTTGCTGCTGCATTTTAAACATTGGTGTTCGTAGCTGCGCTTTTAATGCGTTGTCTTTAATCCTGCGCTGTTTCATTCACTTTCTCCATTGATTAGGTGCCTGCAAAAAGCAGGCACCGCTATGACAGACGCTAACGTTTAGCGTTCACCTCTTGTGTTCAAATGAGTGTTCAAAATTCTGGTTAAGCACACTGTTTACTCATCCCAAGCTGGTGCAAAGTCGGGGTTGGCAATACGCTCTTTACGATCAAGCGTAGCAATTTCCGCCATTTCGCTGTCGCTTAGCACTAAATCAAAGGCGGCAATGTTGCTTTGAATATTACGCGCTTTGGTCGATGAAGGGATCGTAATCATATTGCGCTGTTTCACCCAAGCAAGGGCAATTTGTGCGGGGGTGACGCTATGCGCCTCAGCGATCTGCTTAAGGGTCGGGTCGTCCATTACCTTGCCCACAGCCAGGGGCATAAAAGCAGTAATCTGAATACCATGCTGCTCGCAGTGATCAACCAGTTTACGGTTCTGTAAGAAAGGATGAACCTCGATCTGGTTGGTGAGAATTTCACCTTTGCCCAGAATACTGACTGCTTCGTCTACCTGCGCACAGGTAAAGTTGGAAATACCAATATTGCGCGTCTTACCCTCGGCTTTCACCTTTTTAAGCGCCGTCAAATAATCGACCATCGGCACTTCATCCTCTGGGGACGGCCAATGGATCAACAACAGATCAACGTAATCGGTGCCTAATTTCTTTAGGCTTTCATCCACGCTGGCTTCCAGCGTTGCGGGCTCCAGCTTATCGAACCACACCTTGGTGGTTAGACAAATATCGCTGCGTGGCACGCTGCTGTCGCGAATCGCTTCGCCTACGCCAGCTTCGTTGCCGTAAAACTGCGCCGTGTCGATGTGGCGGTACCCGGCCTCAAGCGCCGCGTGAATACTCTGCTTGAGCGTATCGCCTTCCAGGCGAAAAGTACCAAAACCGGGGTTCGGCATTACATGTTGCATCATTAACATCCTTTTCTATTGATAGCGTGTTAACTAACATGGGGTGGCAACTACGCTACTTCAACCCTTTGCTATTGAAACTTTGCTTACCATGAAGACGCCATGACCTCTAACGCCGCGCCAATCAACGCAACAGACGCTTTACTCCCGCTTCACCGCCAACCGGGCTTTTTAAGTTTTTTGCTGTCGCGGCTAGCCGCGGTATTTGCCATGCAGATTCAGGCCATCGTAGTGGCTTGGCAGGTTTACGATATCACCCGCGACCCGATGGCGTTGGCCTATGTGGGGTTGGCGCAGTTCCTGCCCATGGTGTTATTGCTGCTACCTGCAGGGGATTTCGTTGATCGCTTCTCGCGCAAACGTATTTTGCAGCTTAGCTGGATGGTGCAAGGGCTATGCAGCACCCTGCTGCTGACCCTTTCGCTGAATGAAAGTCATAATGTGGGCGGCTATTACGCGGTTCTGGCACTGTTTGGTGCTGCACGCGCCTTTACCGGCCCCGCCTTACAAAGCCTGCTGCCCAATATTGTGCCACGGGCGCAGCTGGCCTCTGCGATTGCCTTGAATAGCTCTATCATGAAAATTGCCGTGATTGCCGGCCCATTATTGGGCGGCATTCTTTATGGGTTAGGCGGTGGCAGCCTCGCATACAGCGTTTGCTTGGGCTGTTTTATTGCGGCACTCGTGCTGCTGCTCCCGGTACCTATTCGCTACGCTGAAACCGCCAAAATACTGGAAAGCACTGCCATAAAGCGCTTTACCGCGGGCATTCGTTATATCCGCTATCAGCCGATTATTTTGGGCGCTATTTCGTTGGATCTGTTCGCAGTGCTATTAGGCGGCGTCGTAGCGCTGCTACCTATCTACGCACAGGAAGTGCTTCACGTTGGGCCTGAAGGGTTAGGCGCGCTGCGTAGCGCTATTGCCGTGGGCGCCCTCCTCATGGGGCTCTACTTAGGTATTCGTGGTATTAAGCGCCGTGCTGGTTTGGTCATGTTTATGGCAGTAGCCGTTTTCGGCGTTGCCAATTTAGTGTTCGCTTTTTCAACGATTTTTTGGCTTTCCCTGATAGCCATGTTGGTGGCGGGTGCCGCCGATATGATTAGCGTCTATGTGCGCATGACGCTGATTCAGCTTGCCACCCCGGATGAGATGCGCGGCCGCGTGAATGCGGTCAACATGCTGTTTATCGGTTCCAGCAATGAGCTTGGCGAGTTCCGTGCGGGCAGTATGGCGGCAGGGTTTGGCGTAGTGCCCGCAGCTATCATTGGCGGCTTGGGCACTTTGGCGGTGGTCGGTGCCTGGATGAAGCTGTTCCCAACTTTGCGCCGGGTTGACCGTTTTGACGATGCCCGCTGATAACATTGCCCCCCTTCTTAACGCACTAACAGGGCAAACACCACAATAGCCAACAATAGCGACACGCCCTTCCAGAACAGCACAGGGTCTCGCTCCATCAGCGGTAACTGTGCGCGCTTCAGCATGTCTGAGCTTGGTGAGCGTAGCTCGAAGATAAGCTCCGAAAGCGCCGGGAAACGTTTATGGGGGCTGGGATGCAGCGCCTTTTTGAGCACCTCATCCACCCAGGCGGGCAGTTCGCGGTTTTCACTAAGCGCTGACTGATAGGCAAGCTTATGCTGCGCTGCCCGGGTGCGGGTCTTGGCCACCTCAGTGCCGTAGGGTAGCGTGCCGGTTAGCATTTGATAGGTAATCACCGCCAGGGAGTATTGATCCGAACGGGGCGTGCCGCCTTCCCCGAGAAAATACTCCGGCGCAGTATACTGGGCGGTGCCTAGAATATCGTCGCTAGCCGCCCTGCCCTCTTCGGCGATCCCCGCCACCTTGGCAGCACCAAAATCAATCAGCTTCACCGTGCCGTGGCCATCAATCATAACGTTGTCGGGGCGCAAATCCTGGTGCAGCATTTCCAGCCGATGAAAGGCGCGCAGCCCTTTGGCGATCTGCTCGACAATCGGACGTACGCTGGCTAAATCAGCGTCAGGATGGTCGCGCATCCACTGGGTCAGGGTTTGCCCTTCGATATACGCCAGCACGGTGTACAGGTAGTGGCGTGGCCGCTGTTGCACGGGCGCTTTTAGCACGTGCACATTATCAATGCGCCGGGCAATCCACTCCTCACGCACAAACCGCTCAATGCTTACCGGGTCTTGGCTTAACTCGGTCGAAAGCGTTTTCAGCGCTACTTTCTCACCGCTCTCTACTTCTTCTGCCAGAAACACATGGCTACGGCTGCTGGCATGCAGTTGACGCACAATGCGATAGCCATCCAGCTCGCTCCCCTCGCGCAACTCAGGCGGCTGCGGTAACGCGCCAAGCGCCGCGTAAAGCTCATTGGAATGGCGCTCTGGCAGGCTATCAATGCGCACAATCTGTGCGGTGAGGTTGTCATCGCTGCCATTGTCGAGGGCGGCGGCGATCAGTGCCTCAGCTGCCGCGTCCAGATCCCCCCAGTGGGCATAAATCAGCGCAGCCATTTCGGCGTCAGTCAGCCACTCATAAACGCCATCGGTGGCGAGTAGAAACACATCACCTGCATTTAACGATACCGCGCGGTAATCCAACTCCAGGTGCTGACCAGCTCCCATGGCACGGCTTAAATGACTGACCTCCCGCGAGGCCCAGAAGCGGTGATCCTCGGTCAACGGCTCCAGCGTATTACCGGAAAGCTGATAGATACGGCTATCGCCCACATGAAACAGGTGCGCGGTAGTGGATTTAATCACCATCGCGCTCAAGGTGCACACATAGCCACGGTCAAGATTGTAGCGGTATTGGCTCTGTCGGGTTTGGGCGTATAGCCACGCATTGGTGGCCTGCAGTACCCGCTGGGCGGAGGTTTTAACCGCCCACGTTGCCGGGGTGGCGTAGTAGTCTGTCAAAAAACCGCCCACTGCTGCTTCGCTGGCCTCGCGGCTTACCTCGCTGCTACTAATTCCATCGGCTAAAGCGATCGTAATACCCTTGGTGGCGCGCAGGGGTTCGCTGGGCAGGTAAGCGCCATAAAAATCCTGATTGCTTGGCTTGCGCCCTTTATCAGAGTGCTGGCCGAGCGAAATGGTCAGCGCTGCCATTATGCTTCCCCTAAAAAAAGCCTCCGCCGGAGCGAAGGCTTGGTTAATGACAAACTACTGCCTATCAAATCATAGGGCTTTTTGCGGCGCGGTACGTACGTGGGTGGTGTAGAGCGTCAGGCCGGTTAATGCCAAACCACCGATTAAGTTACCCAATACTACCGGTATCTCATTCCAGATCAGGTAATCCATAATCGAGAAATTACCGCCCATCATCAGCCCGGAGGGGAACAGGAACATGTTGACCACCGAGTGCTCAAAGCCCATGCCGAAGAACAGCATTATCGGCATCCACATGGCAATTACCTTGCCGCTCACCGTGGTTGAAATCATTGCACCCACCACGCCCAGCGAGACCATCCAATTACACAGTATGCCGCGAATAAAAATCGTCGCCATGCCGCCGGCACCATACTCCTTGTAACCCACGGTGCGTCCTTCGCCAACTTCGCCGATCACCCGCCCAACTTCGCTAGGCTCGGTACTAAAGCCGTAGGTAAACACAATCGCCATTAGAAAAGCGACCGTTAACGCCCCACCAAAATTACCCACAAACACAATACCCCAGTGCTTGAGAATACGCGGAATCGTCACGCCCGGCCGCTTATCCAGCCACGCCAGCGGGGTTAACACAAACACCCCGGTCAACAGATCAAAGCCCATCAAGTAGAGAATCGAGAAACCCACCGGAAACAGAATAGCGCCGATAATCGGGTAGCCGGTTTGCACCGCCACGGTCACCGCAAACACTGCCGCGATGGCCAAAATGGCTCCCGCCATAAAAGCACGAATCAGCGCATCGCGAGTAGACATATGCAGCTTTGCTTCACCGGCATCGACCATCTTGGTGGCAAATTCGGCAGGCAATAAATAGGACATAGAGTGCGTTTCCTTTGTTGTGAGTTTCAGGGTCAAATGAGAGGTGCAGCACAAACATCAGTGATTTTTACAACAGGTGTGGTGGCGACTCGCTGAACAACGCTGCCCACCACAATCAAGCAGGGTGATGGCAAGGGGGAGGCGGCAAGCTTCTCGGGCATATCCGCAAGCGTTCCCACCAGCGACTGCTGCTCACGCTGACTGGCGTTGGCCACCAGCATGATCGGCCACTCATCCGGCAGGCCTGCCAGGCGCAGCCCGTGGCAAATTGCGTCGACCTTGGAAAGCCCCATATAAAACACCAGGGTTTCATCCTTGCGCGCCAGCGAGGCCCAATCCGGGGTGCCGTCCTCGCGGCATAGCTGGGCAGTCACAAAGCGCAGCTGCTGGGCATGGCCGCGATCGGTGAGCGGAATGCCCATACACGCAGCAGCGGCAGAGGCGGCGGTAATCCCCGGGACGATAGCAGCGGGCACCTGGGCGGCAGCCAGGGCATCCAACTCTTCGCCCATCCGTGCAAATACCGCCGGGTCACCGCCTTTCAGGCGCACCACCGATTTTCCTTCGCCGGCGAGTTTTACCATCAGCTCGCCAATCTCAGCTTGCGGTACGCTGTGATGACCGCGGGCTTTGCCAACGTAGTAGCGCTCGCTGCTGCTAGGAATCAGCGCTAGCACGTCATCGCCTACCAAGCGGTCATACACCACCGCGTCCGCCTGCATAAGTAAGCGTGCAGCCTTGAGGGTTAGCAGCTCGGCATCGCCGCTGCCTGCACCGACCAGATAAACCTGCCCGGCGCGGCACTTATCCAGCCCCCCCCGCAGCGGCACATGTAACTCATCAGCATGGCGAGCCGATGGTAGGCGGGCACGGTGCGACAAACGCATAAAGGCGTTAAACCACTTCTGTAGCAAGGGGTTGCTTAGTGCGGGCATTGGGCCGCTCCTCTTCAATAAGTGATTTCAATTCGGGAATACAGCTACCGCACTGGGTGCCGCAGGCGAGCCTGGCACCTAGCGCCTCAACAGTGGTATCACCCTCGCGGATGGCGTTGGCAATGGTGGTTTGGCCCACTTGATGGCAGCTACACACCACCGGGCCAGTATCCGCAGCTCCGTCGTCGCAGCCCGCCAGTAGGCGGCGGCGGTGGCTATCGCTTAGTGCCAAGTCATTAAAACGCGCTTCCAACCACGCTAACCCTGGCAGCTCTTTGGGCGGGCCAACCATCAGCCACCAGCGCAGTTGATCGTTTTCCACGCAGGCGGCGCGCAGCCGCCCGTTAGTGGGGTCTTGACTGACGACCGATACGTCGCCGGGCAGCCATGTTTTCAGTTGCACCAGCCAGTCATTAACCGGCTGCGTATGGGCAAGCTGCCAACGCTGGCAACTGCGCATGGGAATACGTGTCCAGTAGGCGCTGGTGCACCAAGGCGTTGATTGCGTTGCCCCTTCGGCGACCAATAGGGTGGCCTGCCAATCAGTAGCAAGCGGCGCCAGCGCAACAGCGCCGTGCTTCGACTCCGGCTGCCCAGAGAGTGGATCGGTAATGCTGTCAATTAGCGCGCTGCTTCTGGCTTCCTGGGTAAAGCAGTCAGTCCAGTGGATAGGCACAAATATCTCACCGCGGCGCTGGGCATTGGAGACCCGCACCCGAGCGCGAAATTCGCCCTTCGCGGCGGTTAGCACGGCCAACCCCTGATCGGTGACACCGGCGCTATGGGCATCGTCCGGGTGCACGTCCATAAAGGGTTCGGCGCGGTGATTCATTAACCGCGGTGAGCGCGCGGTGCGGGTCATGGTATGCCACTGATCGCGGATTCGACCGGTATTCAGCCGCAGCGGGTAAACGGCGCTCAGCGCCTGTTCTGGCCCTTGGGGATGGATCGCCAGCAGCTTGGCGCGACCATTGGCGGTGGCAAATTCGCCATCCTCAAACAGCCGAGCAGTGCCGCGGGGTGCGGCCTTTGTGACCGGCCACTGAATGGGGGCCAAGGCGTCGTAGCCATCCCGGCCCAGGCCCACCAAACCCGAAATATCAAACAGCCGTTTTGGGCTGTCAGTCGAACCGTTATTTTCAAACCCCGAGAGCCGGGCGTGCTCGTCGAAAATCTCCCAGGGATGGGTGTAGTCAAACGCCTCGGCAAAACCCAACCGTTTTGCCACTTCGCACATTATCCACCAGTCGTGGCGAGCCTCACCTGGGGGCGGCAGCATGCCCCGCTGGCGAGAAATACGCCGCTCGGAGTTAGTCACGGTGCCATCTTTTTCTGACCACCCAGAGGCGGGTAACACGATATCCGCATAGGGCAGCAGATCGGTATGGGCCGCGCACTCGGAAACGATCACCAGCGGGCACTTTTCCAACGCAGCGCGCACCCGCGCGGCATCGGGCAGGCTGATGGCGGGGTTGGTGGCCATCACCCATAGCGCTTTTATCTCGCCGCGCTCAATGGCTTCAAACAGCTCCACGGCTTTGTAGCCCGGTTCTTCCGGAAGGGTTGGCGTCAGGCTGTCAGTAGCCCAGAAGCGGCTGACCAGATCGAGGGCGCCTGGGGTGTGGTAATCCATATGCGCCGCCAGCTGGTTGGCTAGCCCGCCCACTTCGCGGCCGCCCATGGCATTGGGCTGGCCGGTAATCGAGAACGGCCCCGCCCCCGGCAGGCCGATTTTGCCGCCGGCCAGATGGCAGTTAATAATCGCGTTGCACTTATCGGTACCGCTGGCGGATTGATTAACGCCCTGGGAGTAGAGCGTGACCACATGCAGCTGGCTGGCGAACCAGTAATAGAAGGTCTCCAGGCGCTCTGGGTCAACATCACAGGCCTGAGCTACCTCAGCCACTGTCCCCGCCGTTTGCTGCGCGGCTTCCAGGGCTTCGTCAAAGCCTTCGGTGTGGCGCTCAAGGTAGAGAGTATCGAGCTTGCGGCGCTTTGCCATCCACGCCAGCAGGCCATTAAACAGATAGGCATCGCTGCCCGGTTTTATGCCCAGGTAAAGGTCGGCGATTTCGCAGCTGTCGGTCACCCGCGGGTCGATCACTACCAGACGCATCAGCGGATTGCGCTCTTTAGCGACTTTAATGCGCTGGTAGAGCACTGGGTGATTCCAAGCCAGGTTGGAACCCACCAGCACGATCAGCTCCGCCTCTTCCAGATCCTCGTAGTTACACGGCACCGCATCGGCACCGAAGGCCCGCTTGTAGCCAACCACCGCCGAGGCCATACATAGTCTCGAATTGGTGTCTAAATGAGGTGTGCCCAAAAAGCCTTTAAACAACTTATTGGCCACGTAGTAGTCTTCGGTGAGCAACTGGCCGGAGAGATAGGCTGCCACGCAGTGATTACCGTGCTCGGCCCGCAGGTCATTCAAACGATCAGCGGTGGCGCTCAATGCAGTGCCCCAGGAGACCTCAACACCATCCACCCGAGGATGTGTCAGGCGGCCCTGCTCGCCCAAGGTTTCATGTAGCGCAGAACCTTTGACACACAGCCGCCCGAAGTTGGCCGGGTGCTCGCGGTCGCCCTCGACAGCGCTCAGCGTGCCCGCTTCAACGGTCGCCGTCACGCCACAGCCAACGCCGCAATAGGGGCAAGTCGTTTTGGCCTGAGTCATAGCTACTCCTCGGGTTGCTCATTAACGCCACGCATAAAAAAACGCCCAGTCCCTTTCTCTAAGGCGCTATATAAACGCATTAAGAGAAGAGGGCTGGACGTCGTTGCCGCAGCGCACCTTCGTCGGTGCAAAATTTACTTTAATCTCAGCTACACATTTTCTAACGGCTAGTTTTTTTTCGAACGGCTTTGGAATTGTTCGCTGCCATCGCCTAGCAATGAGCGCTTATCCCTTGTTAACTAACTTGTTGCCTATAATATGCAAAAGCCAAGCCTAAGAATGTCTTATTAAAAACTTATTTTTTATAAACAGTCACTTAAAAATAAGGAGATGACGACGCAGCACGCTTTTTGGCACTTGTTTAATACCTTTCACACGCTAAATGGTGTGCGAGAGTGCACGCCACCACCCTTTTCGCACCATCACTGTGCAGCCTATGTGAAGAACCGTGCCAGTGCTTATCCACCATCGACATCTAAACATCTGAAGTTATTTAAAAAAATATTCCAGACGGCCAATTGGCCAACTCCTTGCTTGTTACTGGGTAAGGTTTTTAATCAGCTGACAGCCAATGGCGGTTGTCGCAGGTTTAAAACATACGCTTTTAAATAGCGCTATCGGGCAACGACGCCCCTGCTGTGCTCTCCTTCTGCAAATTGCAGAACAGAGGGCGCGACAGGGGCGTTTTTTTGTTTGGTGCTCAAGCAGCCGCAACGACAAGAGGAGCCACCCATGGAAACCACTTCCCGGTGCTCACCCCACGACCATCTAGTGATTATTGGCAATGGTATGGCAAGCCACCGCCTCATCGAGGCGCTGGTCAAACAGCCCACACGCCCCCAGCGCATCACGGTGGTTGGCGCCGAGCCAACCCCTGCCTATAACCGTATTCTGCTTTCGCCACTGCTGGCTGGTGAGATGCAGCAAGATGCGCTTACCCTGCGCGATACCGCATGGTACGCCGATCAAGGCATCTCCCTGATACTGGGCGAAAAGGTCGAAACGCTTGACCGCGCACGCCAAACATTGACCACCGATAGCGGCCAATCGCTTGATTACGATCATTTGGTCATCGCCACTGGCTCGCGACCAGCGCTGCCCGACATTCCCGGTATTGAGCTTGAGGGCGTGCACGGTTTTCGTGACCTACAAGACGCCGAAGCACTTGAGGCAATTGCTCACAGCGGCGGCGACGCTGTCGTTATTGGTGGCGGCCTGCTGGGTCTTGAAGCGGCTGAAGGGCTACGTAAGCGCGGCAATGGTATCAAGGTTAGCGTGCTCCAGCGCAGCGAGCGGCTAATGAACCGACAGTTGGATGCTACCGCCGCGCACCTGCTCAAAGACACCCTCACTCAACGCGGCTTGAACATCATCACCGCTGCACAGCTAGCCCGGCTGGAGGGTGACGACCAGGGCCGGGTCGCCACGCTGCATCTTGCCGATGGCCGCCAGTTGAACGCCTCCAGTGTGATCGTTGCCGCGGGCATTACCCCTAATGCAGAACTGGGCCGCCAAGCGGGCCTGACCACCGAGCGCGCCATTGTTGTCAATGAGTTTCTAACCACCTCTGACCCGGCAATCTCCGCCCTCGGCGAGTGCTGTCAGTTTGACGACACCACCTACGGCCTGGTGGAGCCGATTTGGCGCCAGGTAGAGGTGCTTGCCGCAACGCTGTGCGGCACGGCTACCCAAGGCTACGCGGATGCCCCCAGCGCCACCAAACTTAAAATCAGCGGCGTAGCGCTCTATGCCTTTGGCCCTACCGAGGCCAGCGTCGAGCATGACGTGTTGAATTACCACGACATTGAGCGCGGCGACTACCGCCGCCTGCTGCTACGCAACGGCCAGATAGAGGGCGCGGTACTTTACGGCGACACCAGCCAGGGCCCCTGGTACTTCGAACAGGCGCTTGCGGGTAGCGACCTTGACGCTTACCGCCAAGCCCTGCTGTTTGGTGCGGCGGATGTCGACGTGCTTCGCGAAGCAGCATCTCAACATACCCCTGATTCGTCTGAACACTCTTCTAAATGCTCTTCTTCAAAACACTCTTCTCATACAACGTCGGAGGCGGCTTAGATGTCTACCCAAACGATGGCTTCACAACAGCAGCTTATTATTATTGGTAACGGCATGGTCGGCCACCACTTGGTCGAGCAGCTGATCGATAACGGCGGCCTTGAGCGTTATCAAGTCACCGTGTTTGGCGAAGAGCGCCACCGCGCCTATGACCGGGTGCACTTATCCGAATACTTCAGCGGCCGCGATGCAGACTCGTTAGCGCTTTGCGAGGCAGATTACTACGCCGTTAGCGGTGTGGAACTGCGCACCGGCGAAGCCGTGATTGAAATCGACCGCGACCAGCAAGAAGTGGTCACCGACCAAGGCCGTTACCCCTATGACCGCGTAGTGCTGGCCACCGGCTCTTTCCCCTTTGTGCCGCCGATTCCCGGCAACGACCGCGATGGCTGCCTGGTATACCGCACCCTGGACGACCTAGACGATATCCGTGCTGCCGCCGAAAACGCTACCACCGGCGTGGTGGTAGGCGGCGGTTTGCTCGGTTTGGAAGCGGCTAACGCCCTGCGCGGTTTGAATCTGGATACGGCGGTGGTGGAATTCGCCTCACGCCTGATGCCTATGCAGGTGGATAGCGAAGGCGGCGAGCTACTGCGCGAAAAAATCGAAGAACTGGGCGTACAAGTCCTCCTGGAACGGGCCACCCAGCGTATTGAAGATGGCGAAGCCAGCCGTCACCGCATGGTCTTCCAAGACGACAAGGTACTGGAAACCGACCTGATCGTGTTCTCCGCGGGCATCCGCCCCCGCGACCAGTTAGCCCGCGACTGCGGCCTGGAGATTGGCGAACGCGGCGGCGTGGTGGTAGATAACCACTGCCTGACCAGCGACCCGGCCATTCTCGCCATTGGCGAGGTGGCACTGTGGAACCAGAGTATTTTTGGCTTGGTGGCCCCCGGTTACCAAATGGCCAAAGCGGCGTTTTCGACGCTGACCGATGGTGACACCCAGTTTGGCGGTGCCGACATGAGCACCAAGCTCAAGCTGCTGGGCGTGGATGTGGGCTCGATTGGTGATGCCCATGGCAACCAGAACCCCGGCGCGCGGATGTTCCGCTACCTGGATCCCATCAAGCAGGAGTACCGCAAGCTGGTAGTCTCCAGCGACGGTAAAAAGCTGCTCGGCGCCATGCTGGTGGGCGACAACGGCGTTTACGACACCCTGCTGCAGTACTACTCCAACCGTATTGAGCTACCCGATGAGCCCGCCTCGCTGATACTGCCGCAAAGCAGCGGCGCAGCGCCCACGCTCGGCCCTGGTGCGCTACCGGAAACCGCCACCATCTGCTCCTGCCATAACGTCTCCAAGGGCGATATTTGCGCCTCTATTGATGCGGGTGCAATAGATCTAGGCGGGGTGAAAGGCGATACCAAAGCCAGTACCGGCTGCGGTGGCTGTACGGCGCTACTCAAAAGCGTTGTCGACCATGAGCTGGAAGCCCGGGGTGTCGAAGTCGACAAATCGATTTGCGAGCACTTCGCCCATACCCGCCAGGAGCTTTACGACATTGTGCGCGTGGAAGGCATCAAAACCTTCAGCGAGTTGATCGCCAAACACGGTAACCAGGACACCCATTGCCTGGGCTGCGATATCTGCAAACCCGCCGTGGCGTCCATTCTGGCCTCCTGCTTCAACGAGCCGATCACCGACGCGGCGCATATTCCCTTGCAGGACACCAACGACACCTTTATGGCCAACATGCAGAAGAACGGCACCTACTCGGTAGTGCCCCGCGTGGCCGGTGGCGAGATCACCCCAGACAAGCTGATCGTACTCGGCGAAGTAGCCAAAAAATACAACCTCTACTCCAAAGTCACCGGCGGCCAGCGCATCGACCTGTTCGGCGCCCGCCTGGAAGACCTGCCGGATATCTGGGGCGAGTTGATTGCTGCAGGTTTCGAGACTGGCCACGCCTACGGTAAATCCCTGCGCACGGTGAAGTCCTGCGTGGGTAGCACCTGGTGCCGCTACGGCGTGCAGGACAGCGTCGGAATGGCGATCTGGTTAGAGAATCGCTACAAGGGCCTACGCTCACCGCACAAGATCAAGTTCGGCGTTTCCGGCTGCACCCGGGAGTGCGCCGAGGCCCAGAGCAAAGATATCGGCATTATCGCCACCGAAAACGGCTGGAACCTCTACGTTTGCGGTAACGGCGGCATGCGCCCACGCCACGCCGAACTGTTCGCTACCGATCTCGACGACGAGCAGCTCTACCGCACCATTGACCGCTTCCTGATGTTTTACGTGCGTACCGCCGACCGGCTACAGCGCACCTCGGTATGGCGCGAAAACTTCGACGGCGGCCTGGAGTACCTCAAAGAAGTGATTTTGGAAGATAGCTTAGGCATTAACGACGAGCTGGATCGCCAGATGCAAAGCGTGGTGGATACCTACCAGTGCGAATGGGCCGACGCGATCAACGACCCGGAGAAGCTCAAGCGCTTCCGCAGCTTCGTCAACGACGACCGCCCGGATCCGTCAATCATTATGACCTCCGAGCGGGGACAGCTGCGCCCAGCCCAGTCCACTTCTCACTGACGCTTTCGAATAGCTAAAAAAGAGGCACCCAATGACCGCAACTGCATTGAAAAACGAGATGGATACCTTCGGGTCTAAAAACGCTATGGCATGGCAACAAGTATGTACCAAAGCTGACTTGGTGGCATTTTCTGGCGTCGCTGCCTGGCTCGAAACCGCCGAAGGCCCAGCACAAGTGGCGATCTTTTATCTCCCAAGCCCACATTCTAAAGGACTGAGCGGTGAGCTTTTCGCCCTTGACCACTTTGACCCTTTCTCCAACGCCAACGTGATCGCGCGTGGCATCATCGGCGACCTAAAAGGCGCCGCAGTGGTCGCCTCGCCCATCTACAAACAGCACTTCCGCCTTGAAGATGGGCAGTGTTTGGAAGATGAGAACGTCAAACTGCGCACCTGGAAGATCGAGTTTAAAGATGACGAGGTGTGGGTAGAGGGGAAGCCACATTGATTAGCTTTGTTAAATCGACAACGCCGATATTAGGGCAGCGTTGTCGCTAGCAGGCAGAAACTCTCAAACGTTCATCCAAAAAGGTAATCAGCGCCTGATTAAACTCATCAGTGGGCACTGATACCATCTGAATCGCCATGGAGAACTAGCGTGGGCATATCGATCTTGGGCAAGTCTTTGCGGAAATCGGTCACTAAACGCCTTAATACAGTCGTAGGTCGCTTGGGGTGACTCAAAGGCGGCAATATCGGCAGAAAATAAAGTGGGTGCGTGGCCTATAGTAGGAGTTTTTGCTAAAAGGCTTCCATTGGTAGGTCAGCGCAATAATGCTGCGTTTGCGCCATACCTTGATATGCTCGGTTTTCTCCCACGTCCACTCTTCATGTCGACTAGTACTCTGCTTCGCCTGTTGCGACCCCATTATCCACGCCATTAGGCCCATTCCCAATGGCCCTATACTCGCAATCACCAGCGAAGGATCCATTAAAATCAGCACACCCACGATGGGCAACAAAATAATCGCAGACCACTTCAGGAAAGAAGCAGCCGCAGCCTCTTGCGGTTTCCATGAATACTCCTCAGCCACTGTTTCGGTAAACCGGTAGACAAGGATAGTGGTGTCATGGGTTACGCTCATGGAGATCAGCATAAAAAACAGAAATGCCCCACCTCCCACTAGAAAGGAAAAAAATAACGTCTCTGCCAGGAGAGACACGGCATAGGCTGCACCTATATTAATTAATGCCAATACAAACAAAATTGTATTAGTCACAAAGGTATTATAATTCCGCGCTCGAACTTGCCAAGCCATAACCGCTGAATCATCGGCATGCTTCCAGGGTATTTCAGGAATATAGTCCTGCTTGGGTTGAATAAACCACATACCTGTATCCTTACTCTTTGGAAACCATGGAAACCGAAAATGCAAAATGGATGGGCGCGATGACTCACTGATATTCTCAAAATCAGCCCCAGAAAGTTACGAGTATCGGTACTGCCATGCACAAGGCATATTTATAAAAGAAACTTCTCTTCTACAATTTCAACATTTGGAAGCCTGACTTTAAAGAAATTTAAAACCTCTTCACGTTCACCTTTTCGACAATAAACTTCTCTAATGCCGTCCGGCTCTACTTCATGAGCATCTGGATGATACCAAGGTATATTAAGCCCAATAATGTCTCTTCCTGGATAAAGATAAATTTTATCGGTATCACGCCAATCAAGAGGGTGATGTCGACTATTACTCTGCTTCGCCTGTTGCGACCCCATCATCCCTGCCATCAACCCCATTCCTAATGGCCCGATACCCGCAATCACCAGCGAAGGATCCATTAAGATCAGCACGCCCACGATGGGCAGCAAAATAATCGCAGACCATTTCAGGAAAGAAGCAGCGGCAGCCGCTTGTGGCTTCCATGAATATTCCTCAGCCAACGTTTCGGTAAAGCGGTAAACAATAATGGTGGTATTATGGGTTACGCTCATGAAAATCAACATGGCCAACAGGAACGCCCCCCCCTCCCAGTAAAAATGAGCCTAACAATGATTGTGCGAATAAGGACATTACATACCCCCCTCCCAAGGCAATGAGTGACATTGGAATTAAAGCAAGGTTATCCGGAGTGGTGTTGTAATTACGCGCTCTAATTTGCCAAGCCATGACCGCTGGCTCATCGGCATGCTTCCAAGGTATTTCGGGAATATAGTCCTGCTTGGGTTGAATAAACCACATACCTTTATCCTTAGTCTTCTGGGGTTATGGGAACCATGAGTGCAAAACAGGTGGGCGCGCTGTCTCACGGCTCTCCTTAAAATTACCCTCTGGGCGATACGTGTATAAATATTTTCATGCACAAAGCGTATTCATAAAAAAAACTTTTCTTCCACAACCTCTACATTCGGCAGCCTGATTGTAAAGAAATTTAAAATTTCTTCTCGCTCACCTTTCTTGCAATAAATTTGTCTAACACCTTTAGGCATCGTCTTCTTTAATTCAGGGCTGTACCAAGGTATATTCAAGCCAATAATATCTCTTCCTGGATAAAGGTAGATTTTATTGGTTTTTTGCCAGGAAAGTGGATGGTGTTCATCTTCACTTTTTTTACCCCCCATCATTCCCGCCATTAGGCCCATTCCCAATGGCCCGATACCAGCTATCACGAGCGAAGGATCCATTAAAATCAGCACACCCACGATGGGCAACAAAATAATCGCAGACCATTTCAGGAAAGAAGCCGCCGCAACCTCTTGTGGTTTCCATGAAAACTCCTCAGCCAACGTTTCGGTAAAACGGTAGACGAGGATGGTGGAGTGATGGGTTATGCTCATTGAAAGCAATATGAGTATCAGGAACATCCCCCCCCCAACTACCAAGGAAACAGGAAGGGATCCCTCAGCAAGGGACGCAATATGGAAACCGAAATAGCCACCACCAAGACTAATGAGGGCCATTACGATTAATGAAAAATTAGATCCTGAAGTATCATAATTACGCGCTCTAATTTGCCATGCCATGACCGCTGGTTCATCGCCATGCTTCCAGGGTATTTCAGGAATATAGTCCTGCTTGGGTTGCATAAACCACATACCTGTATCCTTACTCTTTGGAAACCATGGAAACCGAAAATGCAAAATGGATGGGCGCGATGACTCACTGATCTTCTCAAAATCAGCCCCAGAAAGTTACGAGTATCGGTACTGCCATGCACAAGGCATATTTATAAAAGAAACTTCTCTTCTACAATTTCAACACTTGGAAGCCTGGTTTTAAAGAAATTTAAAACCTCTTCACGTTCACCTTTTCGACAATAAACTTCTCTAATGCCGTCCGGCTCTACTTCATGAGCATCTGGATGATACCAAGGTATATTAAGCCCAATAATATCTCTTTCTGGATAAAGATAAATTTTATCGGTATCCTGCCAATCAAGCGGGTGATGTCGACTATTACTCTGCTTCGCCTGTTGCGACCCCATTATCCCTGCCATCAGCCCCATCCCCAATGGCCCGATACCCGCAATCACCAGCGAAGGATCCATTAAAATCAGCACACCCACGATGGGCAGCAAAATAATCGCAGACCACTTCAGGAAAGAAGCAGCGGCAGCCGCTTGTGGCTTCCATGAATATTCCTCAGCCAACGTTTCGGTAAAGCGGTAAACAATAATGGTGGTATTATGGGTTATACTCATGGCAATTATAAGAAAAAAAACATACATCCCCCCTCCTAACAAAAAAGAGAAGAACAATGTTTCTGTCAAAAGTGAAGATACATAAGCCGCGCCTAAAAACAGGAACGCAAGTATAAAAAATCCAATATTTGCCACATGAGTATTATAATTTCGCGCTCGAACTTGCCAAGCCATGATCGCTGGCTTATCGCCATGCTTCCATGGTATTTCGGCAATATAATCCTGCTTGGGTTGAATAAACCACATACCTGTATCCTTACTCTTCTGGGGTTATGGGAATCGCAAGTGAAAAAAAGCGCGCTGACACCCCATCTCGAATCTCCCTATAAGGCATAGTTACTAAACACCTTAAGCTCTCGCTCGTGATACGGAACTTTTGGCAATGCCTTTCTCAGGTATTGGATATTTTCGTCAAAATTATGCGGCTGACAATAAATGGTGCTATAAAAAAAAGTCTCTATTCCATCTTCGTGAATGTCAGTAAAACGTAAACCAATTAAATTCCGCTTACGCCAAGCTACAATTTCCTCGGCTTCCGTCCATTTCACCTCTTTATGTTGACTTTTATTCTGCTTCGCCTGTTGCGTCCCCATCATCCATGCCATTAGGCCCATTCCCAATGGCCCGATACCAGCTATCACAAGCGAAGGATCCATTAAAATCAGCACACCCACGATGGGCAGCAAAATAATCGCAGACCATTTCAGGAAAGCAGCAGCGGCAGCCTCTTGTGGCTTCCATGAATACTCCTCAGCTAACGTTTCAGTAAAACGGTAGACAATAATGGTGGTCTGATGAGTCATACTCATACCAAGAAGAAGACCAAATAGAATCATCCCACCCCAAGCAAGAAGAGAGAAAACCAACGTCTCTGCCATCAGGGACATTACATACCCCACCCCAATGGCTAAGCACACTATAGGAATTAAAAAAATATTACTGATAAACGTATTATAATTACGCGCTCGAACTTGCCATACCATGACCGCTGGCTCATCGCCATGCTTCCAGGGTATTTCGGGAATATAGTCCTGCTTGGGTTGAATAAACCACATACCTGTATCCTTACTCTTCTGGGGTTATGGGTACCATGAGTGCAAAACGGGCAGGCGCACTGAGACCCTGGCTCTCCTCGCTATTGGGTTCGATCTCTTTTTTGCCTGCGGCAGCGTTGGGCTTGTAAAAGGTGAAACTTAAGTGATTTTCGCTTGAGAGCAACGTTTCGGCATAGTTTACCGTGAGGATGAAAGAGCCATTTTTGGCTTGTTCGCTGGCCGGTATCCAGGCCTGCCAGATTCGCACATCGCCAGGGTTATATTCTGCGTCGGCGGGTAACGCTGCTCCACGCTCCGCTTGTTGAGAGGGGTTTTGCGCAAAACTGTCGCCTGGTGCCCAGAAACCGCCTCCGGCGATTTCGGAGATTCTGACGGTGTCACCCGCTAGCGAAGCGGGGAAGGAGATTTGTAGCCAGTAGCCATGATACGTAGTACTCATTTTACCTGGGCTGTAATTGGACGCACTAGACATATCAAATGTCGTATGACTTACTTGGGTCAATTTAACGGAAGGGCGTAGCAGAGTTTCCATCAACGCCTGCCACTCGTTTTTTTCGCCTTCGTCGGTTTGCTCCCACTTATACTCTCCATTGCCCCAGGTGCTGGTGTATAGCCAAATGCGCACCCCTTCACGGTTATAGCGGGCAGCGAAATGTGAGGCGATTAGGTGAATAACACCCGCCGCAAACAGAATGCCGGAGACCCAGCCGCCAAGTATCCAAGCAAACCCAGCCCAAAAACCACGAACGGCACCAAGTATTTGAGCTCCAGCAGTTAAAAACATTACGCCACCCGCACTTGCTTTTGCTGCTAACGCTAAGCGCTCTTTCCCACTTGTCGCCTCTCCATAGTCACTTAGGCTATTCCACGTATCCAGCCCTGCAGAGATTGCCCCGATAGCCGACAAGCCCGCCACTCGGGTGGCTAATTTGGCCGCTAAACGCGCCGTTTGCGGCGAGTTCTGACCTGACCATTCGGTAATACCAACCTTTGCTACTTCTGTCATAGTTCGTGAAAGCATGAATTTTTGCGAAGCATACTTGTTCCAAAAGGGTGTGACCCATAGGCTCATAGTGGCCCCAGCGGCGAAACTGGCGGTCGTCGCCAAGTTCCGCGCTTCCTCTCCATCAATGCCTTCTTTGTTAGCGGTGCGTATCGCTTCCTGAAAGTTGTAAAGGTTCAGCCCCGCAATTAAAAGTGGCAAACCACCTCCCATGCGCTCAACGAACCCCGTTAGATGTCGGCGAGCCGCTCTTACGCCGCCCATGATTTTTGAACGATGTATTTCGCGCTGTTCGTAAAAGCCGACGGAGGCAAGATTATTCGCACGCGCCTGATTGCCTGGATTACTGCGATCTAGGGTATCGTCCGCACCGCTAACACGCCTGGGTTCGTCGTAGGCATGCTCATAGCGTTGTTGTTCCAGCCGCTTCATCTCATCGACATTTCTTTGCTGCTTTGCGGTACGAATGTCTCTGGTCAGCTTCCAGGACTTTTCCCGCCATTCGCGGTGCTTAGCCTCGTACTCAAGGTCAAGCACCAGCTGTGATGAAGCAACATCCGGGTGGACAAGCACGACCATAAGGGGATGCAACAGTGCTTTGGTTGCTTTTGCCACAGACACTTGGCCTCTGGCACTTAAGGAAGGTAGAAAGTGGTAGCCGATGCTTTCCCACACCTTAAGTGGGGGGCCACTTAGCATGCCGCGCAAAGTATCAAACGCCTCTTTCACATGCGGGGCGAGATTTTGGTAGATCTTTAAGTTCTGCACCTGCTCAAATTCAAGTATTCCGATAAAGCCACTGATCCGCGTTGCCACGCTTGCAGCGCCAATCCCATTATCGGCGGGCTCTCCATCTTCAGTACCTTGTTCGATGAAGTATTGTGCGATCGTCTCTAAGACTTCAGCTAAAGCGGGGTCAAAGTTACTCATCGCGAAACCTATCAATGAGTCGCTCGCTTGATAGGTGTCATATAGCCAAGCACGGCCGGTCTGCGTAGCGCCAAGGGCTTCAACCACCATGCAGCCAAATTCATGAATGCCCTGGTTCTGCTTGACATTGCAGGTATCAAAACAGAGCTCTTGAGCGGACAGCGGCAGACGTTCCAGCCAAGTAATCAGGTCGGCCAGGCTGTTTTCGATATGCGCCTGCAACCGCTCAAGCTGTGGTATTTTTTCGGTCAGAAAAGCGATGACCTCATTCAGTCTGACATCAACGCGGGGAAGCTCTTTACCGAGCCACTCTTGGTATCGTGGACTGCTGTAAGTGGGGGGATTGGGCATGCCAAGCTCGACTAGCTCTTCGCGAATCTCTTCAACATCATCCTCTCTATTGTCTATGCTCTGATCCGGTCCGCTAAGCACATTGCTCATGGCATCGAAAAGCTCGTAAGTCTTATCGGTCAGCGCTCGATAACGTTCGGGATCTTGGCGCGCTTCATCACTGATCATGTCATCAATATCGATCAGGCACAGGGATTTGACGACCTGCGCGGTCTCAAGCTTATGACCGTGTTCATCCAGAAACGCTTCTAACTCCAATTCGCGGCCAACCAGCGCCATATGTAGATCGTTAACAATTCCCAAATCGTCATCGAGCGCGACAAAGATGGCTTCATCGTGATTATCGATATTGGCGAGAACGCTGGCCTGGGTTATCTCCGGCTTGACCTCATAATGCCGATAAACGCTTGCCTCTTTACTCTCGTCTTCACGCTCCCCATTTTTATCTGCTCTGTTTTCGCTACTGTCGTCGCTTTCCGGTGCGGCCTCCCTCTCTACCGTCGAAACGGTCGTGCTGGTAAAACCATCAACCGCGCCATCGGGCGTAATGTCCGCTACGTGCTCGGCAAGCTGCGTGATAGGGGCAGCATGAGAAGAAAAGGACGCGCAGTCGCCCGTTGCGTTGATTGCCGCTATCAAACTGACGGAACGCATAATGCGTTGACGAAAATCCGCGTTCTCCAGCACGTATTCGCGAATACGTTCCGTCCATTGGACAGAGGAGTAAGCTAACGCGATAGAGGCGTAGGTGGGGTACGTTAGGTGAGGGGCTTTATTAAACGTTGCGCCCTCTATGCAGTATTCGTCAATGCGCGGCTCCTTCCCCGCCTCACTCACCCAGACATATAGCCAGCCATCGCGCAGTTGCCGAAGCGTATAATCGCGCGTTTCAATTGTGGGGTAGCCTGGCCCCTGCCACTCTTCATCAATCGGGTGTGGCGCTGGCGCGCCGACCTCAGCAGGCGCCTCGTCAATGGCGTAGCGCACAGGGAAAATATCGATATCGATAAACAGCGGACAAACCCCGCCACCAATGGGGGTTTCATCAAAGGCGGCATCGCGTGCCTGCGCCTGAACATCCGTGTTAGCCATTGGCTGCCTCGTTTATTGATAGGGGAGCTTGAGAAGGTGACCCGTGATGTTGATTGTGCTCAGCGGCGCTAGCAGCCGGTGTGCGGCTCCAGGCGTCCAGGGCATATAGTTTCTCCTGCCGGGGGAGACACGCTTGGTCAGATGAGTGCCTTGCCCACTGGGCATATAGCCCATCATCAGCCGTAATAAACGCTTTGCCCCAGTGCAAACTGAGATCTACCCAGATGGCGAGCTAACGTTCGGTACTGGCCCCCCATGCGATGGCATCGTCCAAGCATTCGTCAAGCCATCGGCCGTGATCACACTCAAGGTGTTGCCACGCATTAGGCGCATGCTGTTTAAAGTAGTCCGTTAACCGCTCTTTAAGCTGCCAGCGCGCCACGGCTTTGAGCGCTGCATACTGCTGATGCCCCATTGGCGGAAAATCGGGAGCTTGTGCCGCAGTAGTTGATTCAGGATGGTGGCTGGCTTGAAAGGCTTGCCATTTCAGAGCGCGCTGACCTGCCCAGTTAGGCGTCCAATCGGCGACCCACCATGTGTCGATGGGGCCCATGAGGGTAGCCGGTAACTCGTCGCCATCGCGTCTTAAATAGCTGCTTAACCAGTGGCGTGTCACCAGGGGGTCGGCGAAGCGCAATAACTGTTCTTGCCCTGCCTCGCCGTTGAAGGTAATGAACCGGCGGAGATGCTTGCTTAGCGCTTGGGTGCTTGCTTGGCTACTGAACAGTGAAAGCGAGCGATAAAGCGGCGTGTGGTCATTTTGGCAGGCTTGATTGATCAAGCCAGCTCCCTTAAGCGTGACCAGCATGGGCCCATGCTCGGCCACCGCGCTCCACCGAGTTGACAAGTAAAGTGGCTCAACTTCCTCAACACTATCGTGTCGATATAAGCGCTTCCATGCATTGGGATAGCAGACACCGTCTACCAGCGCATGGGTCGCGGATGACATAGGCTGCATTTAGCGTTCCCCCTGATTCGGCTCTTCACAAATGTCGCAGTAGGCAGGCGCTCTGAGCAGGGCTTTAAGCTGTGCGGCCTGATTGATCGGAGGGCTCAACAACGGCGAGTGCCCTATCGCCTCTGCCCGGTCATGATCTTTACCTTCTAGCACGGGCGGCAGTTTGGGCAGCTCGACCGCTTGCCCGGTGCCGCTGCCGGGGCTGCCACCGGCGTTGATCTTGACTTGGGGGCCGACGATGGTGATGCCGCTGGCGTTAATCTTGATAAAGCTGCCACCGGCTTTTAAAGTGATTTCGCCATCGGCTTCAAGTACCGCTTTTTGCCCCGACTTGATATGCAGTTCCTGGCCACTTTCGCTTAGCCAAGCTTGCCCGGCGCGCATATGCATAGTGCCTTCCACGCTGAGATGCTGGGCGCCTTCGGTGTGTTCAAAGCGATGGCGGTGTACCGTGTGGTGCTCGTCGTTATCGATCTCGCTGATGCGGTCGTTGTGTACCTTGAGATGGCTGTCGCGTTTGATCTCTTCCGTGCGGTCGTTAAGGGTGAGTAGTTCCAGGTCTTTCTGGGCATGCAGCCAAATCTGCTCTTCACCGGTGGCGTCCTCAAAGCGCAGTTCGTTAAAGCCGACGGACTTATGGCTCTGGGTGCGGATTACCGTGCGGGTTTTGTGTTCCGGTAGCGGGTACGGCGGGGTATTGACCGCGTGGTAGGTACGGCCGGTGATTATCGGCTGATCAGGGTCACCTTCCAAAAATGAAACGACCGTTTCATTTCCGATCCTGGGGATCGCCATGCTGCCGTAGCCGCCGCCCGCCCAGTCCTGGGCTACCCGTACCCAACAGCTGGCCGTCTCGTTGGGTTCGGCGTAGCGATCCCAGGGAAACTGCACCTTGACCCGGCCGTGTTCGTCGCAGTAGATCTCTTCGCCTTCCGGCCCGACCACAAAGGCCACCTGGGGGCCGTCCACTCGCGGCTTGGGAGTGGGCTCTGGGCGGAAGGTCTGATCCTTGGGCATGATGACCAGCTCGTTATAGTAGCGGGTCATCTGCTCGCCTGACGCATCCGACGGTGCCCCACGACTCAGAGCCCCATTGCCACCCCGGGCCATACCGTCCTCTTCCAATGCCTGGGGCTGCTCGCCGTGGTGCACTACAGCCACCACCTGCCACGCCTGGTTAAGGCTATCGATATCGTGGTCGGTCAGGGTAAAGCAGACGCCCGGGGCGAGTTCGGGAAGATCGCTTTCCGCCTCGGCAGTGGTGGCGTCGGCGCGCAGGGATTCTAACCGGTGGCGGGTAAACGGCTTGCCGGACGCGTCCTTCTTATAGCGGCCGGGGTAATCGAAGTGTTCGTAATCTTCGCGCTGGGCGTGTTCGCCCAGCTCCGATGCTTGATGCTCGTGGATCTGGGCGTAGGCAGGGTTCTTAAACGTGTAGTCTTTGAGCATCGCCGAGGCGGGGCGCACCCGGCTGACCTGGCGGAATTTACGTATATGACGTCGGGGCGGGGTGCCCCCGGCACGGCCGTGGTAGGTGCGCTCGCCCACACTGGGCAGTACCACCGTGGCGTCGGCAAACACCAACTGATGCTTACCGCCTTCGACGTTCTCGAACTCGTGGAAATAGAAACAGCCCTCTTCGGCAGCCACGCGCTCAATAAAGGCCAAATCGGTCTCCCGGTACTGCACCAAATACTCCCGATCCAATGGCGTGCGGGTAGTGGCAAAACCGATGTCGGTGAGGCTGCGTTCGCTGGCTAATGTGGTGATCGCATCATAGGGCGAGGTGTCCTGAAAGATGCGCGAGTTGTGGCGCAGCGATAGCCGCCACAGGGCCGGGCGAATCTCGACCCGATAAAAGCTGCGCCGATGTCCCCTGTCAGCGCGGTGCAGCTCTGAAATAACACCATGCACGCGGCGCAGCGGCTCGCCATCCTGCCAAATGGTGAGCGTTGCGTCCTGATCCAAACAGTCGCTGGGCGACAGGGTGTGGGTACGGCTGGCAAAGTCAACGGAGAGGGTAAACGGCTCCGACAGGGCCTCGCGATGGGTAAAACGCACCACGGCAGTATCATCGGCACCAGGTAGGGTCAGGGTAAATTGCAGGCCTGTCTTGTCCGCCATCGCTCCGCTCCTTGGATCGTTATCTGCTAATGAGAACGAATCAGGATATCGGCACAGGGCGAGAAAGCAAGCCTAAGAGGGCAAGTGACAGGGATCTCTTACACGGCTGTAAGATATGGCTTACACGCGTAAGAGATCTCTTACAAAAGAGCATTGGAAATTCATCAAACTGACAACAAAAACTCGCAAAGACGCTGACATTGAGACCAACGAAGTTGCTATGCTTACCGACTATTTTGATCATGTGTGCATTGGAGCAGAGCGTCTGTGAAGTCAGAATCGAGCACCTTAGCCTTCTCCGCCTTTATGGCGCTGCTGATTGGTTGCGCTGGCATCGTCGCCACGCTGGCATCTAACTCCCAAGCGATCCTGCTGGATGGGCTGTTTAATCTGATCTACTTCAGCGTCGCGCTGGTGACGATCAAGGTGAGCAAATTAGCCAGCCGCCCCGATAGCGAATCCTACCCCTTCGGCTATAGCTACTTTGAGTCGCTGGTCAATCTGTGCAAAGGCCTTCTAATCTTAGGCGTGTCTATTTTTGCCTTGGTGGATGCCATTGCGGCACTGCTCACCGGTGGTCGTGAGATCGCGGCGGGCTTGGCGGTGCTGTATGCCCTTTTCGCCACCGCGGCCTGTTCGCTAACCGCCTGGGTGATGCACCGCAGCCAACGCCATGTGAGCAGCCCATTGGTGGCGGCAGACAAGCTCAACTGGTTAGTCAACAGCGTTATCTCAGCTGCTGTGCTAGCCGCCTTCTGCCTAGTGATGCTGTTTGAGCGCTTGGGCTGGCAGACGATTCTGCCCTACGTGGATTCGGTGTTGGTGATTGCGGTGGTGGTGCTGTGTTTGGGCGTGCCGGTGCGTATGGCCTCCCAAGCGTTAAAGGAACTGCTCAATAAAACCCCGGAAGAGGCTATCGCGGCCCCTGTTCGCCAGGCCGTGGCAAACGCTCTGGCGGACACCGACACCCAAGAAGTACGCGTGCGTATGGTGCGCCCCGGGCGCCTGCTGTATGTGATTGTGCATGTGGTGCTGCCCGAGGCATCCGACGTTTCGGTCGCCAGCCAGGATTTGCTGCGGGTAAAAATCGATGACGAGGTGCGCCGCTACTACTCCCCTGTGGTGTGTGATGTAGTATTTACTGCCAATACCCGCTGGGCGGCGCCCTCCTGCGGGCTATTGGTTGAGAAGCACTGATCATGACAGCTTGAAACCCGTGTTTTCCTAACGCGCCTTGCGCAACAGAACGAGCGTGGCGAGTGCGCCGCCCAGTAGCGCGAGGCCAAATAACGCTAACGCCACCGTATGCCCCACGGCATCAATCAGTACCCCGGTGGTAATCACCGGGATACTAAAGCCCAGATAGGCCATCAAAAAGTAGCCCGCGCTGGCTTGTTGGCTCGTCGACGCGTCCGCTATCGCCAACACACCGCTTAATCCCCCCAGGTAGATAAACCCATAGCAGGCGCTGCTGGCAGCCACCGTGCCCAGCAGCACTGCTGCGAGATTTCCTTGAACGGCGCCCCAGGCGATCAGTGCATAGGCAATCGGCAGAATCACCAGCCCCAGCTGGGTCGCGGTAGCTGGCTCAAGCTTTCTCGCCCAAGGCTGAAAAAGCACCCCGCAGCTGCAAATAGCGAAGGTAGCGAAGCCGCTCCAGGCGGATAAACCGTGTTGGTTTAATGCCGAAGGTAGAATCGCAATGACCAGCCCCACCGTGGCCCAGGCGAGTAAAATCGCCAGTCCATAAGAGAGCGCCCCCTTGGGATAACGGGGTAGGCGTAGCATTGGGCTTTTAACAGCACTCGGTGCGCGATCCTTAAGCGTGGTGACCACCACTAGCGCCAGCGCAGCGATAGCGAGATAAAGCCACAGGCTGGGAGGCGATACGCTGGGAGTATGGAAAACAAACAGGCTAGTGACCGCCGCCCCCAGGCCAAACCCCAGCGCGGTACTGGCGGTGACATAGCTGGTCGCTATACGGTTATCCTGGCCAACCAACAGCATGTGCATGTAAGCGGGCGCCACCGCGGAGGTTAACCCGGTGCTGATACCCAGCAAAAAGCGAGCAACCCCCAGCGCCAGCAAACCGGGTGCTATCAAGGTCATTGCGGTGGCCAAGAGGCATAGCAGTAGCGCAGTAACGATTAGCGGCTTGTGCCCTATCCGGTCAGCCAGACCATTCAACCCCAGCAGCACCGGCACAATGCCCAACACATAGCAGGCGAAAGCGATGGTGGTGGCCCCGACGCCCAAGCCATCCCGCGCTGCCAGCGCATCGTAAAGCGGGGCCTGTAAGTTAACCGCCGTGGTAATGGTACATAGCGCAAAGGCCAGGCAGGCGGCACTTTTTGTATTGATCGTTGCAGTCGCAGCGCGGCTCATAGCAAAGTCCTAAATAAGCGAGTCGTTGAACCGCTAAGCTCGCACGCTTACCGGGCAGCGGTAAGGTACACTTCACCACCACTTTTCAGACACTGTTCCGCCCTTTTAGCGAACAGTTGAAACGACAAGGCATGTTATGCAGCTAGAGGTTAATCGCCACTCTGCGACTCCCATCGCGCAGCAGCTCGAAACGGCTATGCGCGCCTGGATTGCAGCCCACGGTGCCGGTGGTGGCCGCCGGTTGCCCTCTATTCGTCGCTTAGCGGCCACCCATCACATCAGCCGTAACGCGGTGATTGAAGCCTACGAGCGACTTGTGGCGTCTGGATTAGTGCGCTCACAACCGGGCTCAGGGTTTTACGTCGCGGATAACGCAGCAGCGCTGGTGTCACCACCGACCACAGCGAACGGCTTGGAAGAGGTCACCAACGGGCTGTGGGGGCTTTTTAGTGCGAATGAGCACACGCTAAAACTCGGCTGCGGCTGGCTGCCCAGTGATTGGCGCGAAGGCGACGACCTAACCCACGCCATCCGTCAGGTGGCACGTAAAAGTCGTTCGGAAATCTTCGAGTACAGTACCCCTCAAGGGCCCCAGGAGTTGCGCGGTTTGATCCAGGAACGCCTGCGCCCACTGGCGATTACCGCTGACGCCCAGCAGATCGTGATGACCGGCGGCGGCAGCCATTCGTTGGATTTGCTGGTAAGAATGCTGCTTGAGCCCGGCGACGTGGTATTTGTAGAGACGCCGGGCTATTACAACCTGTTCGGCCTGCTGCACTTACAGCGTGTTCGCGTGATTGGAGTGCCGCGATTAGCCGATGGGCCTGATATTGAGCGCCTGGAAGCGCTGTTAGCCCAGCACCGCCCTAAGCTGTTGTATATCAACAGCGTGTTTCATAATCCCACGGGCAGTACCCTCACCCCAGCGGTTGCGCACCGAGTTCTACAGTTAGCCGAACAGCACGATTTTGAGATTATTGAAGACGATATCTACGCGGACTTTCAGCACACTCCCACCACCCGACTGGCCGCACTAGATGGCTTAAACCGGGTGTTTTATCTAGGCAGCTTTTCGAAAAGCCTCTCCTCTTCACTGCGAGTCGGTTTTATCGCCGCGCCAACGACGTTGGTGCAGCGACTAGTGGATATCAAGATGTTGACCAGCATCTCAGCTTCACGCTTTGCCGAACAGGTGGTCACCGTCATGCTACAAAACGGCAGCTATCGGAAGCTTACCGAACGGCTGCGCATCAAACTGGCCAATCAAATGGCGATGGCACTAACGATGCTTAATAATGCTGGCTGGGAGGTATATACCCAACCGACAGGGGGAATGTTTGTGTGGGCAAAACCACCAGCAGTCATTACGCCTGAAAACCTGAACGAGCTGGCCAACCGCTGGGAAATTACCCTATCGCCGGGTCACTTATTCTTTGCTGATCATCAGCCGACGCCCTGGCTGCGGCTCAACGTTGCCTATATGCAGGATCCCAGGGCGAAGGCGTTTATTGAAGCAGCACAATAATTGCCCCACCCCCGCGCCAAACAAAGCATAAACAGCGACGATCAAGCGAGTCACTATGAGAGCACTCCGAAATAACGCATCAACCCAATCACCACGCTAAACGTCACAAAGGAGGCCAGCGTAGCGGCCATTAAAGCGCCTGCAGCCACGTCTGCCATGCCGTAACGCTGGCCTAACAGCGGATAGATACTCGCCATGGGGGCGGCAGCAAAAAGAATCGCTCCCGCAAGCAGCAGCGGATCTGACGTGGGCATGATTAAAAAGGCTAGCACGATGGCCAATGGATGGAGAATGAGTTTACCCACCACAATTTGGCTGACATCCATGACAACGCCGCGTACACGAAGGCCGTAGATCGCTCCCCCTATCACAAAGAGCGCCGCTGGCCCTGCCGCGTTGGCCACCATATCAATCGACTGGGTTACTGGGCCCGGTAAACTAACGCCTGATATGGCGATCACGACACCGATGAGAATGGCTATCAAGACAGGATTTCCTATCAGCCGACTAGCCGTCTGCTTAAGCGTGCGAGCAAGACCGCACCCCGACTGTCGCCCCATCTCCGCCAGTATCAACGCGGCGGGTATGATCAGCAGATTTTCAATAATCATGCTTAAGGTCATAAAGGTAACCGCCGGTGGCCCCAACACCATTGCGGCGACGGGATAGCCGGTGAAAGCGCTATTGGAGGCCGACATCCCCAGGGCAAACATCGCGCCGTTTTGCAGGGATTTTTTCTTGATAAAAACGGCTAGCCCTAAAGCCAGCGAGAAGATGATCGCCGAGCCTAATCCATAGGCCAATAAATAATCGACGTTAAATACCTCCTCAAGCGGGTTTTGCGTTAGGGCACGGATCACTAGCGCAGGTAGCGCAAAGTACATCACAAAGCTGCCAACCCCCTGCATCTGCTCGCGGCTAACGATCCTCAAGCGCATAGCCACAAAGCCCATACCGATAATTAAAAAAATCGGCGTGGTGATGGCTAATATTTCAAGCATGATTGCTTCATCCCATTATGGGTAACGCGGTTATTGGACAGTCAGTGCGTTGAGCTCGTCATACAGCGCTTTGGGGAAAGTAAGGCCATTGACTTGGCTTCGCGCTCTTGCCTCAAAGCGGCGCTGGGAGGGCAAACGCGCACCTTGATCCAGGATGCCCTCAAAAAGGACTTCAGCATGCTCGAGATGACTCGCTGCGTCCTTACCTAGAAACGCCTCAGGCGACATCGCGATAATTAGTTCGCCATGAAAAGGCTTGCCGGTTTTCTCTGCATTCGCTGCTTGGGTTTCATGGCCTAGCAAGTCGCCAATCAGCGAGCCCGCCAACAGCTCCACCATGGTGGAAAGTGCGGAGCCTTTATAACTACCAAAGGGCAGCATAGCCCCAGCTAGGGCTGCCACTGGATCCGTCGTCGAGTTCCCCTCGCTATCAATCGCCCACCCTTCGGGGATCGACTTACCTGCTCGCCGATGTAGCTCTATCTCGCCACGGGCGACCACACTGGTGGCAAAATCAAACGTATAGGGCGTATTCCCTGGGCGTGGCCAAGAGAAAGCGATGGGGTTGGTGCCAAAAAGCGGCGAAGTACCACCCGCCGGAGCCACAAAGGCGTGGCTGGGCGTCATGGCCAACGCTACCAGCCCTTCGACTGAAAGCGCTTCCACTTCGGGCCACAGGGCGGAGAAGTGAAAGCTGTTGTTAATCGCCAGCGCCGCAATTCCACTGCGTTTAGCTTTCTCAATCAAATGCGGCTTACCCATTTCAAACGACAGCAGCGAGCAGCCCTTATTGGCATTAACCTTGACGACACTGGCGGCTTGGTCAGTGATGGTCGGCTCGGCTTGGGTATCAACGCCGCCGTTCAAGGCGGTTTGGACACAGCCAATGAGCCGGTATAAACCGTGGGAGTGGCACTCATCGCGTTGGGCCGCCATGACGCTACGCGTAATCGCGTCAGCGTGGGACTGGCTAAAGCCGTTATGGGTGAGCACCTTGTGACTCAACGCTTCGGCTTGTTGTAGGGAAATAGTAATATCATCACTCATATAATCACCTAAAAAACTGTTTTTATTGATAATTTTATTAAAACTGACTTTAAAACCGCGCTAAAAAAAGCAGGCATTCAATGCCTGCTTTCGAACTTCAATATGAAAGTTATCTTTTACAGTTCGCGTTTGCCGTCAACTAACCGCGATACTTTCAGCGGGTTGCCCTCTTTAAGCGCCTCGGGCAGCAAGCCTTCAGGCAGGGACTGGTAACAAACCGGCCGTAGGAAGCGGTGAATGGCCGCCGAACCGACAGAGGTGGTGCGCGAATCAGACGTCGCCGGGAACGGCCCGCCGTGTACCATGGCATGGCAAACCTCGACACCGGTGGGCCAGCCATTGGCGAGAATACGTCCTGCTTTACGCTCAAGCGTAGGCATCAGCGCTTTAGCAGCATCCAGGTCGGCGTCGTCCATATGCAGCGTGGCGGTGAGCTGGCCTTCTAGCTGTTCAGCCACGCGTTTAACTTCCGCCGCATCTTCGCACTCAACCACCAGCGAGGTGGCCCCAAACACTTCCGCTTGCAGCGCGTTTGATGAGAGGAAATCGCTCGCTGAGGCAGCAAACAAACCCGTTTGGCACTGATAGTCACTGCCAGTTTGTCCGCGGGCAATTTCGCGTGCCCCGGCTGCGCCGCTTAGGCTGGTCACACCCTCTTGATAGGCACGGTGGATACCTGGCGACAGCATGGTTTGTGCACTGCTGGCTTCCACTGCACCACGTGCCGCCTCAATGAAGGCGTCCAATTCAGGGCCTTTTACCGCGATCACCAACCCGGGGTTGGTGCAGAACTGGCCCGCGCCCATATTGAGCGAACCGACAAAGGCTTCGCCCAACTCTTTACCACGCGCTTTTAGGGCCGCTGGTAGCAAGAAAACAGGGTTAATGCTGCTCATCTCAGCATAGACCGGGATCGGCTGGGGACGTGCCTGGGCGGTTTTCATCAGCGCCATACCACCGCTACGCGAGCCGGTGAAACCCACCGCTTGAATGCGCGGATCATCAACCAGCGCCTGACCGATTTCGTTACCAGCGCCAAACAGTAGCGAGAACACGCCCTCGGGTAAGTTACAGGCTTTCACCGCTTTTTGAATCGCCTTGCCCACAAGCTCCGAGGTACCCGGGTGCGCGGAGTGACCTTTAACCACGACCGGGCAGCCAGCAGCCAGGGCTGAAGCGGTATCACCACCTGCCACCGAGAATGCTAGCGGAAAGTTGCTGGCGCCGAATACAGCGACTGGGCCCAGGGCGATATGGCGCTGACGCAGGTCGGCGCGGGGCAGCGGCTGGCGATCCGGCATGGCCGGGTCAATGCGAACATCAAGCCACTCACCGGCACGTACAACTGAAGCGAATAAACGCAGTTGACCGCAGGTTCTACCCCGTTCGCCCTCGATACGCGCTTGAGGCAGACCAGTTTCGGCCATAGCTCGCTCAATCAGCTCACTGCCAATCGCTTCAATTTCGCTAGCGATGGTTTCAAGAAACGTAGCGCGCTCTTCGGGCGACGTTTCACGGTAGGTGGCATAGGCCGTTTCAGCCAGCTCGCAGGCTTGCTCAACGTGGGCTCGGTTGCCGCCGACATAAATAGGTTCAAGCTTTTCGCCGGTGGCGGGGTTAACTGCTTGAATGTTGGCTTGAGTGCCGGTCACTGGTTGTTGACCAATCAGCATTTCGCCTCGCAATGTCATACGTCGCTCCTTAGATGGTCAGTGATATCACTGGTCGCAACATCACTCGTCACGTTGCTACTGGCCGCGATGCTACTTTTCAAGATACTGGGAATACGTGTTATAGGCCCGGTTAAGGTGCTGAAACATCGTTTCGCGGGCAGCTTGCGCATCGCGGGAAAGAATAGCTTCGAGAATGTAGGTGTGCTCTTCCTGAACTCGCTCTAAATAGCGCTCAGAGGAGATCGGGTTGATATCAATACTTAGCAGTTTGGCGCGGGGAATCACGCTCTGACTCCACTGCTTGTAAAAAGATTGGAAAAAAGGATTTTTGGTCGCCGTGGCAATCGCAAAGTGAAACTGATAATCCTCTTCACGAGCTTGGGTTTTTCCAGCATACGCATTACTAAAGGCAAGGTGTTGCGCTTCGAGCCGCTGACGATCTTCATCGTCATGCCGTAAGGCAGCTAGTTCAGCCGCCGCGGGCTCTAAGGTTAGCCGCAGTTCAAGCAGGTGCAAGATATCTTCCACAGTCGTAGGGTTAATGCGCTCTGCAGGACGTGCCTCTACTGTGGATGAGCGCAGCACCGAGGTGCCTACGCCTCGCCGTGTCTCCACCAGCCCCAGGGATTTGAGGTGAGTAATCGCTTCACGGATAACTGTGCGGCTAACACCAAAAGAGTCACACAGGCTATTCTCAGTAGGTAGCTTCTCCCCCACCGCGACTTTTCCCTGAGTGATCAATGCTTCCAATTGGTCGGCCACGTGCACGGACAAGCTTCCCTGCTGCGTCACTTTAATTACTTGAAGCGGTTTTAGGGCAGATGCCGTTGCGCTAGGTTTGGCCATGAAAGCTATCCTTCGTTAAAGTCCAGGTTGTATTATATCGTACAACCTTGCTCTTTTAAGTGCCATCAAACGTCGTCAGGGTGACCTGATTTGGTGAATTTTCCACCTTGATAGCGCACGGCTAAATCGTTGCCATCAATATCACGATCAAGCTTCTCGGTTTCTTCCCGCCAAGGCTCGGAGCTATCTTTAGGTGCCCAGCCTAAGAAACCGGCATGGGAATTGTCCCACCACTTTTCAGCATTATCCGACGCGCCATAGATCACTGTATAACCTAAACGCGGTGTTACAAAAGCACGCTGCAATAGGCTAACGAAATCCGCCAGACTCAACCAAGTGGCCATCATGCGGGTATCGGCGGGCTTATCGAAGCAGGAGCCAATTCTAACGCTCAGGGTTTCTACCCCAAATTTGTCGTGATATAGGCTAGCGAGGTTTTCACCAAAGCATTTTGACACGCCATACAATGAGTCAGGCTTTTGCACTACCTGCGTGTCAATCAGTTGGCTACGCTCATAAAAACCGATGGTGTGGTTGGAGCTGGCAAACACGATCCGCGGTTTACCTTGTTTACGGGCCGCTTCATAAAGGTGGTAAGTCCCCATGATATTGGCCTGCAAAATCGATTCCCAAGGGCTCTCTACCGACATGCCGCCTAAATGAACAATACCGTCGCAATCACGAACCAGATCAGCAACGGCTTGCATATCACTCAGATCTGCTTGAACTAACTCTTCGCCTTCACCGGCAGTGCCTAAATCAGCAATATCGGAGAGCCTAACATGCTTGGCGAGTTTGGATAGATGAGGCCGCAGGCTTTTGCCCAGGCCACCGGCTGCGCCGGTGACTAGAATACGATTTAACATAGTAACTCCTTACTATTTCATAAAATAATGGACAGTCTTAGAAGCCGTATAGCGCGGCGGGGTTATCCACTAGGATCTTTTTGCGAGTATCCTCATCTGCCCAATGCAGCAAGACATCGAGCTGTTCTGCATCATCAGGATACTGCTCCCTGGGTACGCCAACATGCGGCCAATTTGAGCCCCAGATCACTCGATCAGGAGCATGCTGGATAAGCCGCTTAGCGATAGGGCCGACATCGTCGTACTCAGGCCCTCCGCTTAGGCTAGCTTCATAACCGCCGCAAATTTTTATCCATGCATTACCACGATCCAGCAAGCTTAGTATCTGGTCGACACGAGCATCATCAGCGGCCACAGGCGGCATAAATTTACCGATATGATCGATGATGTAATCAGTTTTTATCGCTTTCAGTGTGGCCATGTAATCGTCTATCTCATGGCCATTAAACTGCACCATCAAGTGCCAGCCAAACGCACGTATTCGCTCCTCAACCGCAGCCAGCCCCGCTATTCCCACGGCACCACCGGGTAGCTGCATAATTCTGGCGCCACGAGCGCCTTGGATGTGCATTGCTTCGATCTCTGATTCAGAGGCATCAGGCGCTACCGCCACGATCGCCCTGGCACGCTCCTGCCCGATTTCCGCCACGCCTTGTAAAATCGCCCGATTATCAAACTGGTAGGCATTGGGCTGGGTTACCACGACACGCTCTAGCGAGAGCCACTTTTGCAGCTTTTGGTAGTCAACAACGGTGGCCAGCTCAGGGATTTTGGGGCCACCCGGCTGCGCTTCATAGCCGGGTAGATAAAGGTGAACATGACAGTCAGTTGCCCCTGCAGGCGCTTTTAATGCAGGAGGTGATCCTGTTAACGGACGTGTATTAACTGGGATAGACAATGTTACTTCTCCTTGAGCGCGTAGTTGGACAGCGCGTCGCGATTAATTTCAATCCCCAACCCTGGGCCATCAGGAATCGTCACCACCCCATTTCTATGTTCAAGAGGCGTTTGCACGACGGCTTGCCGGAAGGGGTTTTCGGTGCGGTCGAACTCCATAATAGGTTCAATAGGCTTACGACGAGGCGGGTTAGGCGGTAGCGCAGCCATAAACTGTAGGCTGGCAGCCAGACACACCGCGGTGCCCCATACGTGGGGCACCAACCGCACGCCGTGCATGGCCGCCATATCAGCGACCCGGCGCATTTCGCTAAAACCACCTACGCCACAAATATCCGGTTGCACGATATCTACCGCACGACGGGACAACGGCGCCTGCATGGCATAGCGACCGTGCCAGTTTTCACCACTGGCAACGGGAATCGGCTGACCAGCGCGAACGGCTTCATAGGTAGAAATTTGCTCTGGCAACACAGGCTCTTCAAACCAGTCGATACCAAATGGTGCGGCGCGCTGCCCTAGCTCAATGGCTTCCAGGTAGTCATACCCGTGATTGGCATCGATCATCATGCGCATATCCGGCCCAATGGCATCACGTACGGAGGCAATCACTTCCAGATCCTCCTCGACATCGAAGCCGATTTTAATCTTGACGGCGTGAAAGCCTTCCCGGCGGTAGCCTGCCACTTCGGTGGCAATATCGGTTACCCGATCAACCCCTGCCCGGGCGAACGAACCGGTTGCATAAGCACGTACACTCTCACGGAAGCGCCCGCCCAGCAGTGTTGAGATCGGCACGCCAAAGTGCTTTCCTTTGATATCCCACAGCGCAATATCAATACCGCTCAAGGCCGTCACGGTTAAGCCACGCTGGCCTTGATCACGCAACCGGTTATAAAGGGTTAGCCAAATCTTTTCCGTTTGCAGCGGATCTTCACCGACTAGCGATTGCGCGTAGACCTCCACAATCGCTGCGTTAGGCTTAGCCGGCCCTAAGCACTCACCCCAGCCGATGGTGCCATCATCGCAGACGATTTCGACCAGGCAGTGCTGACGCCGCGAAAAGTGCATGGAAGCACTCTCAAACGCTGTCTCAAGTTGGTAATCGAGTATATGGGTGTTTACGGCGACGACTTTCATAATTGATGTATCCTTTTCGCGGCTTTATTCAAAGCGCCCTTATTGGAAAAAGCTGGGCAGCGTCAAAGAGATAGCAGGTACATAAGTCACCAGCATCAAGGCCACAAACAGCGCTAAGAAGAACGGCCAGATTGTGCGCACCGCCTCCTCAATTTTAATTTTGCCAATCACACAACCGACAAACAGACAAGCACCTACGGGTGGCGTACACAGGCCTAGCCCCAGGTTCATCATTAAAATAATGCCGAACTGTATAGGATCCATGCCGAACTGCATGGCTACCGGCAGAAAAATAGGCGTGCAAATAAGGATTAACGCCGCCATGTCCATAATCATGCCTAAAATCAACAGGATGATATTAAGCATAAGGAAAATAACCAGCGGCTTATCGGAAATAGCCATCAGCCCTGTCGTCAGCATTTCCGGAACATTGTAGAGCGCCAGCAGGTAAGAGAATGCCGATGCACACCCAACTAAAATCATCACTAGCGAGGTGGTTTTTACCGACTGAACAACAGCGGCTTTGAAAGAAGCCCAGGTCAATTCACGGTAAACTAGGCCGGTCACCACAATCGCGTAGATAGCCCCGAAGGCACCGGATTCTGTCACGGTTAGAATGCCCGAGAGCACCCCGCCGACGATAATCACTGCGGTCATCAGGCCAGGCAGGGAGGCAAAAAAGCTGATAATTAGCGCATTCCAACCAGGAAAGGCTTCGCCTTTATAGCCACGCTTAACCGCCACGATATAGGCTGCAACGGCTAAGCTAATACACATCAAAATGCCTGGGACAATACCGGCGATAAACAGTTGGGTAACGGAGATACCACCACCCGCCGCAACTGCATAAAGAATCATGTTATGGCTAGGGGGTATCACTACGCCTGCGATTGATGAGGTCACGGTCACGTTGACGGCATAGTCAGCGTCATACCCCTTCTCTTTCATCACCGGGATAAGGATAGAACCTAACGCCGATGTGTCTGCCACTGCCGAACCAGAGATTCCTCCGAAGAGCATGGAAGAGCTAATGTTCACCATTCCCAAACCGCCACGCACCTTGCCCACCATCGCTGAAGCCAAGCGCACAAGGCGAGTGGAGATACCGCCGTGCATCATTAACTCACCAGCAAAGATGAAGAAGGGAATCGCAAGCAGTGAAAAAACGGAAATACCGGATAGGATACGTTGAAAGGCAACAAATAGAGGCAACCCTTCATAAAGGAAGGTCACAACGGCGGCCAATCCGACAGCAAAAGCAACCGGTGCGCCGACTATAAGGCCTAAGAAAAAGATCCCGAAAAGAATAATCAGACCCATCGTTTATACCCTCTTAACTTTTCGAGACATTAAACGCTGCGCTATATCAGCGGCTGCAAAAAGCATGATTAACACACCACAAATCACCAGGGGAGCCGCCCGCCAACTCTCAGATAGACCTATCATGGGAATAGCCCTTTCCAAGTTTGACATCACTAACGTCCAGCCTTGGAAAGCCATGAAACCGCCAAAAAAGAAGATAAAAAGGTCAGAAAGGTGGTGCATCAAACCGCGCAATGGGCCAGCAAAGCTTTCACGAATAAAATCAATATTCAGATGGCTATGGTGCCTAACCCCTGCCGCTGCGCCTAAGCAGGTAATATAAACAACCAGTACTAACGAGGCTTGCTCAACCCAAGTAGGCGTATTATTCAGCACATACCGGCCGAAAACTAACCACCCAAATATTAGAATAAGAGTGACTAATAAGATCCCCGCAATAAGAATACATAAGCTGGCGACACCATCTAAGATTCGATTCAGCGAGCCGCCTTCTTCCGCGTCTTCCTTATCGACCTGCGATTCAAGTTCGATACTCACGGCACATTTCCTTTTCAACTTCTGGCAGCATTAGCTGCCAGAAGCGTGTGGGTGACAAAGTTTACTCGGTAGCGCGAATTTCCTCGATCAGCTCACCTGTGCCAGGATTACTAGCGATGAAGTCTTCATACATGGGTTCCATAAGCGCCTGGAAGGCGGCTTTATCGTCCACTTCATTAATTTCAACGCCGTGGTCGAGGACGATCTGACGACTCTCTTCTGAGCTTTCTACCCATAGCTCACGCTGACGTTTGGAAGCCTCTTCGGCTACTTCACGAACAATGTCCTGATCTTCTTGCGAGAGTTTTTCCCAACTTGATTTAGCCACACACAAGCACTCAGGAATAATTAAGTGCTCGGTTAACGAGTAGTAGCCCGTCGCTTCATAGTGGTTGCTTGACTCAAAAGAGGGATAGTTATTTTCAGCACCATCAAGCACGCCAGTGGTTAAGCTCTGATACACCTCACCATAAGACATCGGCGTGGCATTACCACCCATAGCAGCGATCATATCGACGTAAAGATCGTTATTCATTACCCGAATCTTTAAGCCTTTAACATCTTCAGGGGTTTTAATAGGGCGTTGGGTGTTATAAATGCTGCGAGCACCCGAATCGAACCATGAAAGAACCACCAATCCTTTGTTTTCTAAAGCGTCGGCAAAGCGCTCGCCAATTTCTCCGTCCATTACTGTATGCATATGTTCAACGTCATTGAACAGGAAGGGTAACGAGAATACGTTGGTTTCTGGCACGATGGGCCCCATCGGACCCATATTAAAGTTGGCAAAATCCAATGCCCCGTTACGGGTCTGCTCAATGGCGTCTGACTGGTCACCCAGCACGGCATTGTTATAAACACGTGGAGTAATGCGGCCTTCCGTTTGTTCCGCCACCGCGTCAGCAAACTCTTCTAACGCTACCGTATTAGGATAGCCGTCAGGATGAATGTTCCAACCACGCCAGTTATCTGCTTGAGCAGGCAGTGCAAAGGCGATGAGTGCCATTATGCTAGCGGTAGGCAGCAATGCTTTTACAGAGCTGGTTTTTAAAGAGCTAGTTTTCAATGAGCTGGTTTTCATGGCGCTGTCGCTCATGCAGTTATTGTGTGTGCGCATGTTTAACGTCCTCTTATTATTGGTAATAGTTAGTAGTGAATTAATACTTCTTTGCTACATCAATAAGTGCTTCAAGCTGCTGGCACTCATCTTTAGTGGGCATAGCCAGCGGTGCGCGGACACTGCCCGCAGGGCGGCCGACAATTTCAGCACCTGCTTTGATGAGGCTCACGGCATAGCCTGCTTTTCGATCCCTGAGATCCACGAAAGGAATAAAAAAGTCATTGGTGATCTGCTTCACAACTTCTTTATTGCCTTTGCGTAACTCCTTGTAAAACGTTACCGCCATTTCCGGTACGAAGTTGAAAACGGCAGAAGAGTAAGTATTCACACCAATGGAGACGTAAGCTTCAGCAAAAATTTCCGCCGTGGGCACGCCGCCGATATACACCAATCGGTCGCCAACAGTTTTGACGATCTTGTTGAGTGCTTGGATATCGCCTTTGCCATCTTTTAGCCCCACCAAGTTAGCGCAGTGGTCGGCGAGTTGCTGAACCGATGAGGCATTCAAAATGCCATTGCCACGATTGTAATAAATCACGTTGATAGAGGTGGCATCACAAATTTGGCGTGCATACTCCACTAAGCCATCCTGTGGGCACTCGGTAAGGTAAGGCGGCATCAACAGAATGCCATCGGCGCCCGCCTCTTCAGCCGCTTTTGCAAAGGCTTTGCCTGTCTCTACGCTTAAGCCAGCACTGGCGATGACCGGCAAGCGCCCGTCAATCACTTCGACCGCCACGCGAACAATTTCGCGATATTCCTCTAGAGAAAGACTGAAAAACTCTCCTGTACCACCCGCGACAAAGACCGCGGAAATCTCGTGGCTAATGAACCACTCAAGCCGCTTGCGATAGCTCGCTTCATCAAAACGGCCCTGACTATCGAAGTCCGTGATGGGGAACGATAGCAAGCCATCGCCGATGGCTTTGGTTACTGCTTCTCTTGAAAACGTCACGTTACGCCCTCTTTGTGAATGCGTTGACCATTGAGTGAGCAGATATCAGCCGGCCAACATCTTATGTAATACATCATACAACCATCAAGATAAGTATCGTTGAAGCGTGGCGCAAGCAGAACTGTTAAAATTTAAACCAAAGTAGCAGTTACTAGGATTAACGAACCAAGGCAGGCTGCTTCGGATCAAACTCCCAACCAGGTATTAGAAACTGCATGGCCATGGCATCATTTCGCTGCGTGGTATCAAGCGACTTATAAAGAGCGTGCGCTTCCATAAGTTTCTCTTTATCCAGTTCAACACCTAGCCCTGGCGTAGTGGGCACCTTCAGCTTGCCATCGCGAATGAGTAGGGGTTCTTTAGTAATACGTTGGCCGTCTTGCCAAATCCAATGAGTATCAATCGCAGTAATCTCGCCCGGGCAAGCAGCGGCAACGTGGGTCATCATGGCGAGCGAAATATCGAAGTGGTTATTGCTGTGAGAACCCCAAGTCATCCCCCACTCATTGCAAAGCTCACCCACTTTGACAGCACCTTGCATGGTCCAGAAATGACAATCTGCCAAAGGTATATCAACGGAATTAAGTTGGACGGCGTACTGCAGCTGTTTAAAATCTGTCGCAATCATATTGGTAGCCGTAGGCAGGCCAGTGCGCTTCTTAAACTCGGCCATCGTCTCGCGCCCAGAGTAGCCCTCTTCTTGGCCACAGGGGTCTTCAGCGTAGCTGAGCAGGTGTTTGATAGGCTCCAGCACTCGTACCGCTTCATCAAGCTTCCAGGCACCGTTGGGATCAAGCGTTAGTCGCGCATCGGGGAATGCATCATGGAGCGCGCGAATGCAATCGGCTTCGTCTTCGCCACGTAATACTCCGCCTTTTAATTTAAAGTCTTTAAACCCATACCGCTCATAGGCGGCTTTGGCTAAGTTCGCCACGGCTTCGGGTGTCAGTGCTTCTTGGTAGCGTATTTCGTCCCAGGTATCTTGAGGGTTATGCGCTTTAGGATACGGCAGGTCTGTCTTGGCCGGGTCTCCCAATAAAAACAGGTAGCCCAATGCCTCGACTTCATCACGCTGACGACCGTACTGCCCCAGCAGATCGGCGACGGGCAGTTGCAGTGCCTGCCCATAGAGGTCTAATAGCGCCGATTCAATCCCCGTGATGACATGCACCGCTACACGCAAATCAAACGTCTGACGCCCCCGTTCTTCGCGCCCGTTCTGGGCTAACCGCAGGCGAACCTGATTGAGGGTGTGCTTGATGTTATTGATTTTCGAGCCTTCCACCAGCTCACGGCACTGCTCCAATCCCTTAAGAATTCCACCGCTGGACGGAATCTCACCAACGCCTTGGTTACCGGCATCATCCTCAAGGATAACCACACAGCGAATAAACCAAGGTGCATGACCGCCGCTGAGGTTTAGCAAAAAGCCGTCAAGGCCCGCTACGGGTATAACACGCATAGTCTTGATTTTCGGGAACATATATTTATTACCTATTATATTATTGATCCAGTAATTGTTTCTTTAACGGGCCTAACCCGTAGCTGCATTATCAAATGAAACCAAATCATGGTTACTGTTTGAATAGACGCGAATGACGCAAGCAATAACTTTTTACATCAATATAAATTCACTGGACATTGAGCGCACCGACAATATGGGTTACTAATCTGACCATCAAATATGTAATACATCATACAAATAGAAAGATAATTATCATACAGTGATGGCGCAAGCAAAAGCCGTAGAATTTAAACCAAAGTAGCGAGCAAAGACCTTTCACCACCGATGTCAAAAACGCTCAACCTTTATAGCTAACCTATTGTAAATAATTATATTTTTAAACCTCAACTACCCAATCTGGCTTAAACAGCACTGGGTTGAACTCGTCGGGGTAACCGCCAGGGTTGGCAATGACACGCGTGCCGTTGCGCAGAATGTCCACGGGCTCGTGAACATGCCCGTGCACCCAAACATCCATCTTGCCCATTAGGTGAGGCAAGTGGGAAGCAAACGCTGGGGATAACGCGTCGCCCAGGTATTGGCCTGGGATGCAATCGTGCAGCGGGGCGTGGTGGCTAACCACCACTTTTGGGCCATCAAATGACTGTGACAGCTCGTTTTCTAGCCAAACGAGGGCTTCAGCGTGTACCTGCTGGCTCGCCTGCGGTGTGAAGGTTACGCCAGGGGGCATTTGCACGCTTTTAAAATCGGGCATGTAGCGTAGCGCCTTAGATTCAGTATCGGCGGGGTTTTGAGTTGGATCACCGGCGTAAAGCGCAAAGTCAGTCCATAGCGTAGTACCGTAAAAGCGCACGCCATTGAGAGTTACGGCACGGTTATCCAGTAGTTCAATGTCGAGCCGCTCGGCTTCGAGCGCCAGCTCATCACGCAGCAGCGGCATGCAGGTACCGTAAAACTCATGGTTACCCGGAACATAGATAATCGGCGTGTCCGGAAAGCGGGAACGCGCCCAGGCAAGACCTTCGCAGTGGCGGTGAATATCTCCAGCCAGGATGACTACATCGGCAACCACCTCAGGCAGCTCGCGGTTGCCGTCAAAAAATTCCAGGTGTAGGTCAGACAAAATACGTAGACGCATAGGGCTCCTCGTCGCCAATATTTATGCAAACCACCATAACCATCTCAAACTACCGTAACCAGCCTAGGTCACTTTGTCGCATAGCACGGTGCAGCACCACATTCATGCTGCATTGCAGCAAAAATAGGCTACAATAAAGAGGTAGTCCCAAAAGGAGGACCGCACAATGAGTTTTTTAATAACATCCCCTGCTCGCGATAATGAAGTTCTAGAGTACTGGAGCTTGAATGCTCAGTGGCATCGTGCCGCAGCTGAAGCGCTGAAAGCCTACCTAGGCTAAATCAGGTGCTTTTCTACCCTTAAGACCAAAGAAAAACACCGAAGCCGGAATATTTTCCGGCTTTTTAATGCTTATGAAAACCTTTTCCATTCAAAGACCTAATATCGTTCTACAGGCATATGTAAGCCATAGCTTACAAAAAATGGCAAATCACCTACATCGTTAGGACTAGCTCTTCGCAGAAAAAGCTCTTAATATCTCACAACAGCTAAATTGCTGCTATGCACAACACAGGCTGTGTACAACATAAGCTTTTTACAGCATCTGATTTTATAACATGTTTTTACAACATTTTTTACAACAAGGTCTCAACGAATTCTCTGACCCCCTGAAAGAGGAATGAACGCCATGCAACACTTAGTTACCCCTGCACAAGCGTTGGAAGTTGATGTTATGGAAGTGTGGGCAAAACGCGCTCTACAGCAGCGTGCGGCACTTGACGCTATTAAGGCCTACCTGCGTTAAGCATAGATACGGCATGCTGTTTTAGCTCCATACAACGCCTCGTTTACACGAGGCGTTTTTTATTCTTACAGTCAATTGTAATGGGCAGGCTTCGCTATCAATTGGCTGGTCGGGTCAAATGCCCTCAAGGTGTTTTTATCATTTATGGATCAATGACTTACGCAGTAATTTTGCAAACTGCTGTATTTTTATTGAAAACGGATGTCAGCACAAGAAAACCTCCTCAATTAAGCGTTCTCCTCGTAAAGATAAATCGCTTTAATGTTATCCATCGCTACGATTAATTACACTTTTGAAATTTTCAAGCAGTAACAATCAGCGCTACGCTTAGCGAAGTAATGGCTTTAAGCACAACAATACGGTGTTCGTAGTCGACCTCAATAATCTTCTTTACAGTAGGGTATGGAGTTACACAAAGGAATGGTCTAATATTAGTTCGGCTAATAAAGGCGCAATACTCAACGTGCAGACTCTTCTTGTTATGCACGCACATTGACGAAGGAACGGACGATGCAAACACCTTTTTTGGTTCGCAAAACATCTTATGCTTTAGGTTTAGCGGCAGCACTTGCCCTTAGCGGCTGCCAGTCAGGCGCTGACCTTGGAGGTCTGATGTCTGCGGGCTCCAGTTTGGCTGGCGCTGCCACGATGTCGGATCAACAAATGCAACAACTTGGCGATCAAACCATTGCCCAGCTGGATTCTCAAAACCGCCTTGTTGCAGACGACAGTCAGTATGCACAACGTTTGGCGAAGCTAACCCAGGGCTTAGAAACAGTCGACGGCCATACGCTTGACTATAACGTTTATCATTTAGACGACGTTAATGCTTTTGCGGTACCCAACGGCTCCATCCGGTTGCATAGCGCGCTGATGGATGAGATGACCGATGATGAAGTACGCTACGTTATCGCCCACGAGATCGGACACGTCGCGTTAGGGCACTCCAAACGTGCTTTCCAGGTTGCCTATGCCGCGTCCGCTGCACGTGAAGCAGCTGCTGCTAGTGGCAGCACCACCGCCGCCGCACTTTCAAGCTCTGAGCTTGGTGATTTGGGCGAAAAGCTTGTCAACGCTCAGTTCTCGCAACGCCAAGAGAATGAAGCTGATGACTATGCCATTGAGCTAATGCAGCGCCACAACCTGAATGCAGAGGCATCCGTTGCAGCCCTACGCAAGCTAGAAGCCAAATACGGCAATGACAGCAGCGTCTTTTCCAGCCACCCAGCAGCGGGTGATCGTGCAGAGCGCCTAGAAGCTTCCTTCCAGTAAGATGAAGAAACCTGTACTCCTGCTAAATTCGCCCCGGTGATGCCTAGCGGGAGTACAGGTTGCTACTAACAATAAAGCAAAAGGGCAACACCCCCTCACTCTAGGCCCATTCGCCACTCTCTTCTTGCTGTTCTGACAATTGGGTTAGGTAGGTGCCCTGCAAGATATACATCCGCTTTACATCGCGGTACTTGCCATTGATAAAGAACTCCTGCACCAAGTGGCCTTCTTCAATAAAACCACTCTCTTCGTAAAGATGGATCGCTTTAACGTTCTCCACCGCCACAATGAGGTATACCTTGTGTAGGTTTAGAATTGTGAATGAGTAGTGCAATGCTTGGCGAATTAAGGAGCGGGCAAACCCTTTCCCCTGGTGATCCGGGGTAATAATGATTTGAAACTCGCCGCTGCGATGGATGTAGTCGATCTCAATCAGTTCTACCAGGCCAATGGCATTTCCATGGCTGTCCTCCGCGACAAAGCGCCGTTCGGCGTTGTCATGGATGTGCTTGTTATACAATTCCTCCAGCTCATCAAATGACTCGTAAGGCTCTTCAAACCAGTACGACATAATGCTCTGGTTATTGTTTAGTTCATGAACAAAGCGCAGGTCGTTGCGCTCCAGTGCACGCAAATAAAGTTGGTGGCCCATTACCCGCTATCCTTATGAATATCCGTTAAGATATACGCGTTTTAAGCTTGCCTGCTACCCAATTTTTGCATTTAGGCTAGGCCATTTTGGCTAAGCGTTTAAATGAAAACAGCTCCGCCAAGGGGTGCTCTCTACCCTCAATAAGCGCTCGCAGCAGTTTGGCGCCTATCATGCTGTAGCTGATGCCGTTGCCGCCATAGGCCATGGCGAAATGTACGCGTGGGCCCAGGGCATCATGAGGCCCGAAAAAAGGCAAGCCATCGCCGGTTTCCGCAAAGGTACCGCCCCAAGAGAATGTGGGGTTAATATCTAGCCTAGGCCATAGCGCTTCTATCTTAGCTGCCAGCCCCTCGGCCTTCTCTTCTACCCTCGCGTCGCGGCGCTTGGGAATATCTTCGTCGTCATCGTCTCCGCCCACGAGGAGTCGCCCATCGCAGGTAGTGCGCATATAGAGGTAGGGTCGCGCTGACTCCCATACCATGGTGTGGCGTAACTTACCCAAGGCCTCTGGCGGTAGCGGGTCAGTGATAAGCGCATAGCTGCTGAGATTGTCGGCCACCTTTTCTGGCAGCCAGGCTTGCGACTCATACCCTGCAGCCATCACCACGTACTGGCAGCGCAGCTTGGCACTATTGGCCAATGTCAGCGTGACACCCTGGTCGTCCGGCGTTATCGTCTCCATTTGCGTGCGGTCATATACCTCTCCCCCGCGCTCGACCACCCTGGAAAACAGCTGATACGCCATACGATAAGGATCAATCGTGGCGGCTAGCTGAGTAAGAATAGCACCGGGTGCCTCAAAGCCGTACTCCGCCAAAATAACCTCGCGCTCAAGCCATTCGGCTTCAAACCCGTTTTTTTGGCGCAGTGCTAACTCCTCCTTAAGCGGCGCGACATCCTCTTCGCTACTGGCGTAGTAAAGGCTTTGCTGACGCTCAAAATCCACATCACCCAGCCCTGCCGCCAGGGATTCAAGTTCGCCAATGGCTTCGGCGCAGGCACGGTAGGCAAGCACTGCATCGGCCTCCCCATAGCGCTCGGCTAACGCTGTCATATGGGTATCAATTTCGTACTGCAGTAACGCAGTACTGGCGGCTGAACTACCCCAGCCCACATCCCGGCGCTCCAGCACCACCACGTGGTGGCCGTTGCGGCTTAGCTCATCAGCAATCAACGCGCCTGTAATGCCGCCACCAATCACTACCACCTCGCATTGGTGATCGCGGGTCAGTTGAGGAAAGGTTTTCAATAGGCCATTTTTGACCGCCCAAAAGGGATAACCACTTTTCAGATCCATCTGTTTGCCTTTGCTTGAGAGACTTGCAGTATGCTGTTAACCATAGATGGTTCCCCAGAACTTGCATGAGAAAACGCTTCCGAGTGATTGCCCCACACAATAAAGGAGATGCGCATGATTGATTTACGCAGTGATACGGTGACCCGTCCGACCTCTGCCATGAAAGACGCCATGATGGCCGCCCCGGTTGGCGATGATGTGTGGGGCGATGATCCAACGGTCAACGCGTTTCAAAACAATTTAGCCGAGAAGGCAGGCAAACAAGCGGCGCTTTTATTTCCTAGCGGCACACAAAGTAATCTGGTGGCGCTCATGGCCCACTGCGAGCGCGGCGATGAGTACATCGTTGGGCAGTCGGCCCATACCTACAAATATGAAGGCGGAGGAGCAGCTGTACTGGGCAGCATTCAGCCACAGCCGATTGAGAACGCTGCCGATGGCACCCTGCCCCTGGAGAAAATTAGTTCCGCCATCAAAGCCGACGACTTTCACTTTGCCCGCAGCAAACTGCTGGCACTGGAAAATACGATTGGCGGCAAAGTACTGCCCGCAGACTACGTATTGAAAGCCACCGAACTGGCCCGGGAACGGGGATTGGCAACGCACTTGGACGGCGCGCGGCTATTCAATGCCGCTGTTGCTACCGACACCTCACTCAAGCAACTGTGTCTGCCGTTTGACAGCGTGTCGCTATGCTTTTCAAAAGGCATGGGCGCCCCCATCGGCTCGGCCCTGGTGGGCTCGCAAGCATTGATCGACCGCGCACGACGCTGGCGGAAAGTAGTGGGTGGCGGCATGCGCCAATCAGGTATTATCGCCGCCGCCTGCCAGTATGCGTTGGACCATCACGTGGCGGACTTGGCCGACGATCATCGCCGTGCAGCGCGACTGGCAGAGGGCTTGGCTAGGCTGCCCGGTGTCGAAATCACCTCTCAAGACACCAATATGGTGTTCGCGCACTTCCCCGACGAGCATGTTCAGCCGCTCTCTTCATGGCTCAAAGAGCACGGCATTTTGATCGAGCTACTCTACGCCACGCGTTTTGTTACCCATCGCGATGTGAATGACGCGGATATCGACAAGGTTATCGCGGTGATGGAGGCCTACTTTAGCCGCCACTAATAACTAGCTGGCATTGAGCGCTAGATGCATGGCGATGCCAGCCATCATCAAGCCAATCAGACCGTCAATAATGCGCCACGCGATGGGCTTTGAAAGCCAAGGCGAAAGCGCGGCACCGCCCCAGGCCAGCAGGCTAAACCAGAGTATGGAAGCGGTAGAGGCCCCCGCCACAAACACACCGGCGCTCTCCTGCTGGGCGCCAATGGCAGGTATCAGCAGCAGCGTGTCCAGGTACACCTGTGGATTGAGTATGGTGACCGCAAGAGTGGCGAAAATCACTTTGGTTAAACTGGGCGCTTTGCCCGCCTCGGCGCGAAGCCCCCGCCGCCCGCTAAAGGCCCTAAACAACGCCTGGGCCGCCAGCCAGCTTAAAAACACTACGCCCACCCAGCGCATGACTTCCAACGCGCTGGGCATCGTCAGCAGAAAAGCACTCACCCCAAACATGCCCGCCGTAAGCAGGATAATATCCGCACTCATGCACAGCCCCGCCGACCACCAGTGATACTCCCGGCGAATGGCCAAGCCTAATATGTAGGCGTTTTGCGCCCCAATCGCCATGATAATGCCGCCGCTCACCACCAGCCCGGTGATATAACTTTCCCACATTGCCCCGCTCCCAGTGCCAGAATAAGCGTCGTGTTGATCAATCTGGCACTAAGATAATGGGCACCACTGATAACTAAAAATCATCCTGCTAATGGGGTATTAGTTTTTCTTATTATAAAACCGTTTATCAATGTCGGAAAAACGCACGGCGAATCAGCGTTCCGATGAAGCAGTGGGCTGAGGCTCAGTGGGTGCTTCAGGCCTGTGACTGGGCAGAATCAAAAGATTAATTGCTAGTACTGTCTTCAAAGGCTTCGACTAACGATGTTGAGAACTGATATGCAGAAGGTAGTGCACCGAACACCCAGAATGGAGGAACTGTTAATAAATTGTTTTCTCGAATGCTGGGTACATACTGCCATAGGCCACGGTCGGAAAGCTGAGTTGCTATATTCCCGGAAAGTTGTGGGCCTTCCACGATTACTAGTCGCGCATCAATGCCGATTAGCGCCTCGACTCCAACAATCGAAAATCCCTTCTGGTTTGTTGGTTCTTGCCAGGCGTTGGAAAGACCCAACTGGTCAAGTACGGCTTGAACTAAGCTATTTTGTCCATAAACCCTCACATGGTTTAAATCTAAAGCGCGAATAATTAGCAGTGGTTCGTTCCATTCCGTGATTCTATTTTTTAGGTGTTCAATTTTATCTTCAAGGTCGGCAATATATACCTCGCCAGAATCTGGCAACATAATAGCCGAGGATAATTTTCTTGTGAAATCTGTAAGTTCATTCCATCTGTCTACGTCTTCTTGGTAGATAGTGAAGCGATGTGTGTTGTATGTGTCTGATAGTTGCTCATCGGATACGGCAAAAACGCTGTCTGACACTATTATGTCTGGATGCATTGATGTAATAAGTTCAAGGTTTGGTTGAAATGAGATACCAACTTCCACTGTGTCTTCCGGAAGGGATCTGATGCTTCCCCATTTTTGATAATTATCTCTCATTGACATACCTATTGGGGGCGCACCAATGGCGACCAGCGTTTCGGCAGTAGTCCAACTAAGGGCTATCGTAGAAGGAGGAGAGGAAGCATGACTGATGGTTGATATAAAAAAAGAAAGATATAAAACCAATGCGCGCAGACAAGATTCGTTGCTTACATTTAATTGAGAGAGAATATTCATGTTTTCTCTATATAGGGTAAGGATTGTAGCAAGAGGCTTATAGATCTCTCATTTGGCGGCAATTTTAACACCCAATTTAATGAATTTTAAATTGCCGCCAAGTTAGTGTTCTTTAGAATGGCAGGTTTACTCCCCTGCTCATGGCTTATTAGAAACTATAATCCATAGTAAGCATAAAATTTCTTGGCGCACCGTAATAATTATGCCTATTTCCGCCTCTAACTGTAGAGTAGTACTCCTTATCAGTTAGGTTATTGCCATTCAATGAGATGTCCAAGCTCTCACTGACTTGATAGCCGAGCAGTGCTGAAACAGTGGTGTATCCACCTTGCTCAGTTCGAATATCCCCACTTTGGGCATAAATTCCACTAAAGGTATTTACACCTGCACCAATGCGCCATCCCTGATTTTCAGTGTCACTAAAGCGATAACGTGACCATAGGTTGAAATTATGCTCAGGTGTGTCCGGTGAAAGCGTGAGGCCTTCTGAGTTAGCGTCCTTCACGAACTCTGTCTGCGTATAAGCATAGCCAGCACTGAGATCCCAGCGAGGCAACAACTGACCGCTGACTTCAAGCTCGACCCCCTCACTCCTTGCTTCGCCGATAGGAATTGAGAAACCAGGATTATTAGGATCCGTATAAGCACGGTTGGTGTCTTCAATACGGAAAACTGCGACATGCCAGTTTAACTCGCCCTCAAGATTGGATCCTTTGATCCCTATCTCTATTTGGTCACCTTCACGTGGATCGATAAAATTGCCATTTCGGCCTGTGGACAGTTGCGGTTCGAAGAAACCGGTGTAACTGGCGTAAAGATTGATTTCAGGGTTGAGTCCATAGATCAGGCCCGCATAAGGAATGAATTTAGATCCACTGCTATCATTCTCGCTCTTTGCACCTCCAGCGCTGAGGAAAGTCTCCGTTTCCCACCAATTAATGCGCCCCCCTAAGGCAAGAGTAAGAGGATCAAATAAGTTGAAATTAGCTTGGCTATAGACTGAATACTGCGTGCTGGCCTGGTCAGAACGAACAGGGTTTTGATCGAAAGTAGGAGGCTCTGAAGTTCTATGGTCGGAAGAGAAAATACTGGCTGGAACAGTGATCGGGTTGCCAGACGCAAATGTACGGTTAACTTCCCTGCTCAAATAGCTGGTGCCGAGTACGGCTTCGTGGGTGCTCCCAGCCAGTTCAAAGGGAGTACGTGCCTGAAGTTCGAGATAATCATCCTGGCGTTCTTGATCCCACTGGATTCGGCGCATCAAGAATTCACCGGTACCAGGTGAAACGGACGAATGGCTTTCACTCTTTTGGAGGTTGGAATCTCGGTTCAGGTGATTGGCTTTAAAAGTGATTTCAGCACCATTGCTCAACCGATGCTCCAATTCCACAAAATAACGCTGTGCATCACCGGCTTGTTTTTCCCAATCTGAGCCTAGATACGTAGAGCGACTAACATTGAGTAGAGAACCATCACTGTAGATCGGTAGTCCCGAGTTAGGGCGGAACTCTTCGTCTTGTATGGTTGCCCCCAAGGACAGTGTGGTATCCGGGGTCAGGTCAAATTCCAAGGTTCCATAACCGACTTTATTATCCGAATATACATTATCGATGAAGGAGCCTCGATCATCATAGACACCGACGAAACGGCCCCGGACTCGCCCATCACTATCCAGTGCGCCAGTTACATCAACTACCCCCCGATAAGCATCATCTGTACCGGCAGAAAGGGTAACTGAGGCTTGGCTTTCAGCTAAAGCACGTTTGCGCACCAGGTTGATGGTACCGCTGGGCTCGCCAGACCCATGGAGAATACCCGCAGGCCCACGTAGAACCTCAATACGATCGAGTAAGGCTGTATCAAATACTCCAGCGCTTTCCCAGGCACTTTCTGGACTCTGAGCAGGACTACCATCAATGAGAAAGGAGTTAATATTATAGCCTCGAGACTTGAGCTCGTACTGATTGGGCCCGTACTCACGCACGGTCATACCAGTAACATTGCGCATGGCCTCGGCCAATGAGGTCGTACCTTGATCATCCAGCCGTTCCCGCGTCACGACGCTGACGGACTGAGGCGTTTCCTTAACTAACTGAGACGCTAAACCGATACTAGCGCTTTCACTCGTATAGGAATCGCTGTTCTCGGTCATGCCGTAGGGCAGACGCGCTCCTGTCACCTCAATAGTCGACAGCGCCATCCCATCTGGCCGCTCCTCCAGCCGATAGCTTCCATCCCCCTGCCGTACGGCCCTAAGGCGGGTGCCATTCAGCAGCCGTTCGAGCCCTTCATCTACCCCATACTGGCCCTGCAGGCCAGGGCTTTGGCGCCCTTCGCCTAGCTCGCCAGCACCGCTGATAAAAACACCAGCCTCAGAGGCAAAGCGGTTGACTACCGTGCTGACCGGGCCCGCAGGGATAGCGTACTGGCGTATTTGCTGCTGGGTGGTTTGCGCCATGGCGGGTAGCGATAGCAGCGGCGTGGCTAGCAAACCGGCGGCGGCGAGGTGAACTGCCAGCGCGAGGGCGCGGCGGCGCTTTGGAAACGGACGGGTGGCGGTAGGCGATGGAGGTAATACAGAGCGTTGTTGCGGCATATCGGTTCCCCTTGCAGATGGTTTTTGGCTGCTTATATAGGGGAATCGAACCAGCGCGAAAAAAGGGAACCAAGAAAATTAATTTTTTCTATTTTATTCTTGGGGCGCTTTTATTCGCGCTCTGACCCGACCGCCTCAATCTTGATCCACCAGGGCATCACTTGCCACACCGTCACCGGTAGCGTGGTCTCGACCATGTGCAGAGTGCGCTCCAGGTCGTCAAGGGGGAAAGCGCCGAGCAGCGTGAGATCCGCCACCGCCGGGTCGACCTCAAGGCGACCACGGTGATGCTGACTCAGCTCCGCGGCGAACGTTTTCAGCGACATATTTTCCGCCAGCAAAACGCCGTTGGCCCAGGCAGCCCGGCTGCCGTCGGCGGGGTTGAGTTCGCCAATGCCGCCAGCGGCGTAGCTGGCCTGTTGCCCGGCGTCGACCACCTGGCGCTGGCTGGCATGGTCGGCATCGCCACGGGTTTGGATAGCCACCGCGCCCTCAAACACCGCCAGCAGTTCATCGGTTTGGCGTTGGCGCACACTAAAGCGAGTGCCCAAGGGCGTTAGCCGAGCACTGCGGGTATCTACATAAAAGGGGCGTTCGGGGTCGTTGCCGGTCGTAATCAGCACCTCGCCCGCCACTAGTTGCAGTCGGCGCCGCTGGTGGTCGTAGTCCACGTCCAGCGCCGAGGCGCTGCTTAGCCACACTTGGGTGCCATCTTCCAGTTCAATGCGGGTGATGTCGCCGGTAGCGGTGCGGTAGTCGGCGCCCCAGTACGCGACCCACTGGGGCAATGGCGTCCACTGCCAGGAAAGCCCGATCAACACGGCCGCAAACGCCAGGGTAGAGAGCCCACTCAGCAGATGCCACCGCCCTCGCCGTCGTTGCCGCGCCGAGCCGATCACTCGGTCGGCGGTCTGCCGCTCCGCCTCATTCAGGCTGGCGGTGAAACGTCGGCTTACGCCTTCCACCTGTCGCCAGGCCCAGCGGTGGGTATCGCTGGCCGCCAGCCACGACTGCCAACGCTCACGCTGGTCTGAAGAGAGCTCGCCTGCCTGCCATTCAGCAAACCACTCGGCGGCCTCGGCCAACGCGCGGCGCTTGGCGGTTTCATCATAGCTAGCGGCAGAAACCATTTAGAGGCTGGCCTCAAAACCGGCCTCAATCAATGCACATTGCAGCATGGCCTGGGCCATGTATTTCTTGACCATCCGTTCGGAAACGCCGAGTTCTTCAGCAATCTGGCGATAGGGTTTGCCGTGCAGTTGAGAGGCCAGGAAAGCAGTGGCGACCTTTTCAGGCAGTCGCGACAGCATGCGGTCGATTTCGCACAGGGTCTCAATGACGATCTGCTGATGTTCGGCGGAAGGCAGATGCGTTTCAGCGCGAGCAGCCAGCGCCTCTTGCCAAGCCCGCTCGATATCCTGGCGGCGCCAATGATCTACGCACAGCCCTTTGGCCATGCGGCTAAGGTAGGCTCTGGCACCGTCAAAGCTATCCAGATGCCGCGGCGTTTGCAGCAGGCGCACAAAGGCGTCCTGGGCCAGGTCAGCCGCCGATTCGCCGCAGCCCAGCCGCCGACTTAGCAACTGCTGCAGCCAGGGGTGATGGTGGTGATAGAGTTGGCCGAGCGAGTCCCGACAGCCAGTGTGGTATGCCGTGGTTTCGGCTGACTGCGTTACCACCATATCGTTACGCATTACCCACTCACCCTCGCCACCGCATCGCGGCTGGCCGCTTCACGCTGCTCACCGGTAAGTTCAACTAGCTGACCGCCGCGCATTTCCAGCAACCGGTCAGCCTGGTCGAAGTAGTGGTCGTCGTGGCTAATCACTACCAGCGTTTTGCCTAGCGCCCTTAGCTGCGGTAGTAGCTCACGGTAGAACACCCGCCGAAACTGGGGATCCTGGTCGGCGGCCCACTCGTCCAGCAGCAGCAGGTCGCGCTGTTCGGCCACGGCCAGCAGCATCGCCAGGCGCTTGCGCTGCCCCTGGGACAGGTTGATGTTGGTGATGCGATCGCCCTCGAAGTCGAGCTTACTCTGCATACCTAGAGCCGCCAGCCACTCTTCCATCAGCGCGGGGTCGGGTGACTCGCCCGCGGGGCCCATCAAACGGTCAAATAGGTGCAGGTCGGTATAAATCGCCGAGAAGTGTTGGCGATAGCGCGTCCAGTCCTCATCCCGCAGCGGCATACCATCGACCCGAATACTGCCGCTTTGCGGTTGATAGAGCCCGGTTAGAAGCCTTGCCAGGGTCGATTTTCCACTACCGTTGCCGCCAATCAGAAACACCACTTCGCCGCGCTGTAAGGTCAGATCGATGGGGCCGATAGCAAAGCCCGGCCGGGATTCCTCATCCGGGTAGCGATAGCTGACCTGCTCCAGGGTAAGCGTCTGCCAGTTATGGCGCAGCGCAGAGTGCCCAAACGCCTCACGGTGCTCGGCCAGGTCTAAACTGCTGATTTTTTCGAACGCTACCCGGGCATTAATCAGCGTCGGAAAGGCGCCAATGGCCTGCATCAGCGGCCCACGTAGAAACAGTAGCGTGAGTGAGAACGTCGTGGCTACCTGCACCGATGCCCAGCCCAGGCCGTTGGCCAAAAAGAACGCTAGGCCAATCGCCCCCAGCATCATGATGTTGAACCAGTTCACCGCGCTAAGATGGTAGGTATCACCAAGAATAAAATGGCGCCGACAATCCTTTGCGTTCGGGGTGTAGACATCGCGATACAACCATTCGGCACGGTCGCGATTGAGCGCCAACTCTTTGCGCCCTTCGATCACCGATTGGTAATCCGCGTAAAGACGATCCTGTATTTCGCGCAGTTCGGCCATATGCCCATAGACCCGCGCCACCAAGCGTATACCAATTAAAATAGTCGCGATCACCCAGAGCGCGGTGATGCCCAGCATGGCAGGCGAAAGCCACGCCAGGTAAAGCGTGGCGCCTACCGTCAGCACCCCACCCTGTACTAGTTCCGGCAAGCGTATAAACGCAACGGTCACTGAACTCACATCGGTAGAGAGGCTCGCCAGCAAGCGCGCACTGCCAATCTGTTCGGCGCGTTCGATATTGGTATCCAGAATTCGCTTAATCAACTGCCCCCGCAGCCGGTAGACAAAATGGTGGCCCAACGTGGTCAACGCCAACTGAGATGTCAGGGTAATAACCAGTAACAGCGCTATTAGCCCCAGAAACTCAGGCAGTATACGCCAGGGGTCAGTGAAGGAGCCCAGCAGCCGTTGATTGATAAAGGCGATGACACCAATGCCCAAGCCAGCGCTTATTAGACTTAGCAGTACCACGGCCACAAAGGGCCAGCGGTAATCACGCCATACAATCCTTAACAGCTCCATGACCACAGCTCCCCGGCATCTTGTTTTCAGTGAATGCTAATAGCGAGTGCTAAAAGCGCTTGCTAAAACGCAGGTGATTACAATCGCCGCAGCCCCCACATAAAGTAAGCACCGCCAATCAGGGAGGCGACCAAGCCGGCCGGTATCTCGTAAGGGAAAATAATCTGCCGGCCGACCCAATCCGCCAGCACCATCAGCAACATGCCGATCAACGCCGCGCCCAGCAGATGCTGCCCTGCCCGGGAGAAGCCCACCAAGCGCGCCATATGCGGTGCCAGCAAGCCGATAAACGACAGCGGCCCAACCACCAGGGTGGCGCAGGCGGTGAGTAGCGCCACCAGCAATAGTAGCGCCAGGCGGGCACGGTTAAGGGTTACTCCAAGCGCTTTGGCGGTTGGCGCCCCCAGGGGCAAAATATCCAGCCAGCGGGTAAAGGGCAGCGTGACCAGTGCCAGTACAGCGGCAATACCGCCGACGACAACGGCGTTGGTGATATCCACATAGTAGGTAGAGCCCGCCAGCCAGGCGATTACCTGCTGGCCGCGCGGATCGCCACCTGCCAGCATCACGCTGCGCACCGCATCAAACAGCGCACTGACGGCCACCCCGGTGAGCAGCAAACGCTCTGGGAGATAACCGCTCTTGCGGTTGATACCCACCAGCACCAGCAGCGTCGCGAAAGCCCCCAGGGTACCGACGCCAATCAGCATCATATTGGTCGGCGCAGGCAGCAGGAAAATCCCCAGAATCAGCGCAATGGCACAACCACCGCTAATACCCAAGACTTCGGGGCTGGCCATGGGGTTGGCGGAAAGGCGCTGCAGAATCGTCCCGGCAATCGCCAGCATCAACCCGCTGGCGGCAGCCGCCATTACCCGAGGTAGGCGCCACTGCATCACATTCCAGTTATCCGGCGACAACAAGTACCAGCCATCAATACCCTGGCCAACGAGCAGCCCAAGCAGTGTGGCGCCCAGTAGCGCGAGGATTAAACCGGTGGCCAAACGAGAAGGCGCCGGATGGCGATGGGCGAAAACACCCGCCCCTTTAGGCGGCTGATCGCCCTGAAGTTTCAGGCGTGGGATCAGCCACATTAACAGCGGCGCCCCCAGGGCTCCGGTAATCGCCCCGGTGGGGATAAAGGCCGCCACCATCCCACCGAACTGCTGGAGCAGCAGATCCGTGGTGGTCAGCAGCACCGCCCCCAATAGCGTCGACCATATTAGCCGTGGGCCCAACCGGCGCGCCCCGGCCATACGCACAATATTGGGCGCAGCCAAGCCGATAAAGCCGATAATGCCCACCACGCTTACAATGCTACCGGTAATAAACACCGCCAGCCCCATGCCCGCAAAGCGCAGATAGGTCAGCGAAACCCCCAGGCTCTTGGCGCTGGCATCGTCCAGCTCCAATACTGCCAGGGGGCGAAGCAAAAACCAGGCGGCAACACAGCTAATCGCCAACCGTGGCCAGATAATCGCCACGCCGTCCCAGCCATTCTGCGCCAGCGACCCCGCGCCCCAAATCAGCAGCCCCGAGAGCGCCTCGTGGTTAAACAGCAACAGCGCCGTCGAGAGCGCCCCCAGGTAAAGATTAACCACCAGCCCCGCCAGCACCACCACGATCGGCGCCAAACCGCGCCGCCAGGAGAGCAGAAAAACCAGCCCCACTGCCAGCGCGCCGCCCAGCAAGGCTACCCATTCGCGCCCTACTACAAGCAGCCCCGGCGCCAGCAAGGTGGCGGTCATCAACGCCAAATTAGCGCCCGACGCCACGCCCAACGTTGTCGGCGAGGCTAACGGGTTGCGCAACACCTGCTGCATGAGTACGCCCGCCAGCCCCAAACCGCCTCCGGCCAGCAGCGCGATCGAGAGGCGCGGCCACCAAGCATAGTGAAGCAGCAGCTCGTCAACATTCTCAAAGGAAGGTGTCACTAATGCCTTTAGGCCCAGCGCAAAACCGCCTTGCCCCTCTAGGCCAATCCAAAATAGCACCACCATCGGCAGGCTAAGCAACAGGCAGGCTTTCGCGGGCGACATTCCGCCCACTCGTTGGGCAACTTGCGAGGCGCCTAGCATAGCGAGCACCCTTTTGTGATAACCGAACAGTTCGCCAAAAGAGACGTGATAGGCAGCAGCGTCATTGTCTTAGCCTTAAATAGTTCTGGAGGTTAATGGTTGAATTATTGACAACGATTCTAAATGATAATAATTAGCACTACAATTGGATCCCTGTTTAATGAATACCTAATGGAGATACCCACCATGGCAGCCAAACCGAGCTACCAGCTGTTCGATATCACCCTGGCGAGGCGCACCCAGGTCAGCGCTTCGCTCGTCAGATTCACCTTTACCGGCCCAGATGTCGGACAAATGGCAACCTACGCCCCGGATCAGCGCGTCAAGCTTTTCTTCCCCGAAGGCGGTGGCAGCCTCGACCCGCTGTTCGAGATTGCCAAGCTAGATGAACACGATTGGTACAGTGCCTATCGCGCTCTACCAGACGCCCAGCGCCCCTCTGCGCGCACCTACACCATCCGCGCCCTACGCCCGGAAAAAGCCGAGGTGGATGTAGAGTTCGTGCTCCATGGCGACAATGGGCCCGCCTCACGCTGGGCAATGCATGCACGCCCCGGCGATCGCCTCGCCATGACAGCCCCCGTCGCCAATGCGGAAGGCCCAAAACTGGGCTATGAGTGGAAGCCACCTCAGAACGTGCGCCGCATTCTGATCATCGCCGATGAAACAGCTCTTCCCGCTGCGGCTGGCATTCTGGAAACTCTCGATGACCTGCCTTTAAAACCCAGAGTCGAAGCGCTGTTCGAAGTGCCTCGCAGTGACGATGTTCAGCCGCTGCCCCAAGCCGCCAAGCTGCACTGGTTGGCCCGAGATGCCGAGCACGGCTGCCAACACGGTGAGCTGCTAATGAGAGCGCTGCGCGATATCGATTTGCATAGGGAAATTCAAGCGCTAGGCGGCACGCCTGCTAACGCGACTACCAGCGCCACGACCAACAATGAAAGCGACGATGAGGACGGCCCGCTCTGGGAACCCGCCACCCTGGACGATAGCGCGCCCTTCTACGCCTGGATCGCCGCTGAAACCAAAGTGGCTATGAAGCTGCGCCGCTATTTGGTTAACGAGTGCGGGCTACCCAAACAGTACGTCACCAGCATGGGCTACTGGCGCCAGGGCAAGGCCAATGGGTAAAGGAGCAGCAAACAGCACAGCGATGGACAGTGATCACATGAGCGCGCTAGCTCAATCGACTATTGGCTGGCGAGACAGCTCCAACCACTACGGACGCATAAGCCGTGCGCTGCACTGGCTGACCGCCGCGCTGGTCACGCTACAATTTACTGTGTTGCTGGCTTGGCGGGGAATGGGCGAAAACGCGATCACGCTATTTTTGGCGGTTATCGGGCCTCATGGGTCATTGGGCTTTATGCTTCTGATAGTGACGCTGGCGCGCCTTGGCTGGGCATGGGTCAGCCGCAAGCAGCGCCCTTCGCAGCCGCCTGGATGGGGTGGTCGCATGGCGCGCCTGGTGCATATCACCTTTTATGCGCTGCTATTGTGGCTACCCGCTTTCGCCATTCTGCGCCAATACGGCCGCGGCGGCGCACTGCGCTTTTATGGCCTGGAGCTACTGCCCGAAGCGGAGCGCAACATCACCTGGATGATTGCCCCCGCCGATCTGCTTCACGGCCCACTCTCGTGGCTGCTATGTGGGTTAGTAGTCGGCCATATAGCGATGGCACTGATTCACAGGTTCTGGCTTAAGGACAAGGTATTGGCACGGATGATGGGAGCAAGCGGCCGGTGAAGGTATAGACTACTTAGTACACAACAGGAGAACTCATGGCCAATCACTACGACACTGGCTACAAGGAACTCTTCAGCTACCCTGAGTTTGTTCAACAGCTCATTGAAGGCTTTACACCCTCTGGCATTGCCGAGCTGATGGATTTCACGACGTTGCAGCTACATAGCGGCAGTTACATTACCCCGCTGTTTGAAGAAAAATTTGAAGACTTGGTTTGGTCGGTGCAAGTGAATTGGCAAGGCGCTACCCAAGAAATCTATCTTTACCTACTGCTAGAGTTTCAATCCACAATCGATCACGCCATGCCTATTCGGCTCATGCACTACGTCGCCTGCTTCTACGATCACCTATTAAAAAATAGCGCCACCACCGCCAGTCAAGGCCTGCCGCCGGTGTTTCCCATCGTGCTGTATAATGGTTCGCGCCGCTGGCAGGCCAAGCAAGATATTTATGACATGGTACAGCCTGAGCCTCCTGCCTTCTTACAGCCCTACCAGCCACATTTACGCTATCATTTAATCGATGAAGGCGCTTACACTGATGAAGAACTCGCTCAGCGCCAAAGTGCACTAAGCGGTGTGTTTGAAATTGAAAAAGCCTCGGTCGACCACACCTCGCTACAGCAGGCAGTTGACAGAATCGTCAGCATTATCCAGAACGGCCCAAACAAAGAGCGAATTGATAGAATCTTAACCCGCTGGCTCAAACGCCACCTGCAACGGTTGAATGCAGACATCAATTTGGATCAGCTACATAGCTTAGTGGAGGACAGAGATATGTTGGCAGAAAACTTAGAAAACTGGCGCCAAAAAGAGCGGCAAGAAGGAAGGCAAGAGGGACGTTTGGAGGAAGCCCGCGATATGGTGCGCACGCAACTTATTTTTAAATTTGGTGAAGTGCCCGAGTGGGTGGAAACGGCGCTTACACAAGCCGACCATGGTCAGTTGAAAGAGTGGATGCGAGAAGTGCTGTTCGCCACTAGCCTGGACGATATGTTTAAACGCTGACAGCCATGACGCCTCCGGCAACCCTATCTATTTGACCGGCTCGAATTTTCCAGCGCCCAACGCCAGATTGTCGCGTTTGAGGTGGAGACCTTGGCTTAGCAGTTCGTATTAGCGACGAGTAGGCGTCAGGGGTAGTTTTGGCGAGTGTGAACCACTGAGATAACTTCAATGCGATTCGTCACTTGGTAGATCACAATAAAGTTTGGGTGAGCCACTATTTCCCGCGTCCCCGGCAAGCGGCCCACTTGATGTAAATACGGATGCTCAGCCACTAAAGAGACAGCTGCTTCAATACGAGAGCGCAACCTCCGGGCAGCTTGAGGATCGCGCTCAGCAATGTACGTAACGAGTTCAAGCAGATCGTGAATCGCCTCATCATACCAGTATATCGGCAAACTCATTGCACCCCGCCGCTTTGGCGTTGCTCCGCGTCGGCTATGATCGCATCAACCTTAGACATGACCTGATCATGGGGCATTCCCTGGCCTGGGTTGTCGATGCTGTGCTGAACCTTGGCTTTGAGCCAACGATCATAGCTATCGGCTTGTTCCTGCGTCTCGAATTCCGAAACGATAGGATCTAGCTGGGTATTCATGATCATCCTCCTCGGTTTCCTATACAGCTTAAACGATACTCTCTATTTTGGCATCCTCCCCAACCACCTGCTCTGGCGCCAACAGCTTGCCGCTCTCCAGCCGCACCAATCGATCCGCGAGGTGGAAATAGCGATCATCGTGGGTAATCACCAGCACCGCTTTACCCATGCGCTTTAGCTCAGGCAGCACCTCTGTATAAAACACCTCTTTGAATAACGGATCCTGATCTGCCGCCCATTCGTCAAACACCAGGAAGGGCCGATCTTCCAGGTAGGCCACTACCAGTGCCAAACGCTTGCGCTGGCCCTGGGAGAGCGCCTGGGTGGTGAAGGCACCGTTTTCGACCCGCACCTTGTGCTGCAGGTGCAGTTTGGCCAGCAGACGATTGCCTTCGTCGTCGAGATCTTCCCGTGGCGCTTCCAACAGGCGCTCGAAGAGGTGAAAGTCTGAAAAGACGACCGAGAAGAGCTGCCGATAGGCATCCCAGCCATCCGCCTCGACAGGCTCGCCATTGAGCAACACCTCGCCACCATCCGGCGGATAAAGCCCCACCACCACTTTGGCCAGCGTGGTCTTGCCGCTGCCGTTGCCCCCCACCAGGAACACCACTTCCCCCGGCGTAAAGCTTAAATTAATCGGCCCCAGCTCAAAGAAATCATCGCTCTGCTCGTGGTAGTACTGGTGGGTGACGTCGCGCAATTCAAGCCGTTGAAAATCAGTCACCTGAGATGATGTTTGCCTCTCCTGCCCCTGGGGCATCTCGCGGGTGATGTCATCAATTCGGCTAGCGGCTACCCGCGCCATATTGATCCGCGGAATATTGATCAGCAATCCTTCCAGGGGCGTCACCATAAACACAAACACCAGGGCAAAGCCGGTCATTACCTGGGTTTGATTAGGCCCATCCCCCGCTAACACAAACAGCACCAGCCCAATAAAGGCATACATCAGGAACTGCCCCCAGCTGGTCGAGATCACGAACAGCGACATGCCATAGGTGCGCAGCCGCCGCACGCCTTCAACCGACTCCCCCAGTATCTGATCCATAAAGACCCGGCTCTTGCGCTGGTGCAGCCGCAGCTCTTTCGCCCCATCGGTCAGCGCGCGGAAATGACCAAACAAACGATCCTGCTCTGACGAGGCACTCTGGAGATAGTGAATAGCGCGTAAGTGCACCAGGTGATAGCCAACAGCGCCCAACCCAATCACCCCCAGAGCAAACAAGAATACCTGCCATGACAGCAGCGCCAGGTAGCCCAAGCACCCCACCACGATGACCGTATTGGTCAAAATCACCGGCAAGCTAACGAACAGCACCGCCACGTTGTTGCTGTGCTCGGTGAGCGCCGACTGGATCCGCGCACTGCCCACGCGCTCGAACTGAGCAAAGGGCGTCTTGGCCACGCACTGGGCAATAAAACTACGCAACTCCGCCAGGGCACGCTGCCCCAATCGCTCAAACAGCGCCGTCGACACCATTCGACAGAGCATTAACGCCACGGCAATGCCCGCGAAGGCCCAGGCAGGGTTGGCATGAGTAGCGGCGCGACTGGCGGCATCGCTGGTTAACGCGGCATTAATTTGGGCAATCAGCAGCACGCTGAAAAGCCCCGAGAGAATACTGGCCAGGGCTGCCGCGGTCATCAGCCCGCGGGTTCGACGAAACAGATAGGAAAGCACATTCACCTCGTTGGAAAGCGATTGGAAAGCAATTGAAAACCGACAGCTACCTCTAAAGACGAATCACTCCCGCAAAAAGTTAATCAATTTTTATGTAAACAAGCCTCATTCTCATTCGTCCTTAGATAAGGAAGTCAGTAACGCCGCCCCGTGGCAGGTAATTTTTACGGCTGTTTCTTTCTTTGATTTTTCGATTCGTTTTTGTGATTCGTTCTTATTAATAGGAGCTTTGCGGTGTCCAGTTCTGTCCAGGCACAAACACAGGTAGACGTACCCTATGAAAGCCCCGCGGAAGCCCCGCTGCTCTCACGGCCCGAGGGCTACGGCTATCAAGTCATTGGCGATGCCACCACACAGTCGCTGCTCGTCAAGGGTGATCAAGAGCGTCTTGAATGGTCATTGGTGGACGATAGCAACACCTTGACGCTGCGCTGGCCACAGCGCTCCGCGCCACCTCTCCCAGCGTTACTTGCGGCTATCGAAGGGGCTTTTGCCTGTTACCCGGCCACTGTTGCACTACGCCTTCAGCTACCCACTGTTGTGCATGCCAACCTGTGTGCAGCCGGCATCACTGTTAAAAATAGCCATGGAGAACTCTGGGCCTACGCGGAGCTATTTTGGCAGTTGCCAACCCTTTGGCTCACCTCCCCCTCCATGCGCGCCTACCCGCAGCAACCCATCTTGGAGAACGGAAAGCGACATCCACGCCGCCCGCCGCGCCCCAGCGGCACAGTCTATCAGCGCCATATTCCCTGGCTGAATGCCACTCTGAGCTTTCGCGTCCTTGACCTGGAACTCGACCTTGAACGCTTTAACCGCTGGATGAACGACCCGGTCGTCGCCCACTTCTGGGAGGAGCAGGGTGACTTGGAACAGCACCGCGAGCGGCTGGAGAGCACGTTGCAAAATCCCAGCGTGGTACCGCTGATCGGCTGTATCGACGGCGAACCCTTCGGCTATTTCGAGACCTACTGGGCCAAAGAGGATCGCATCGGCGCTTATTACGCTGCCGATGACTTTGATCGCGGCTGGCACGTACTGATCGGCGAGGCTGCTTTTCGCGGGCGGCCCTATGTCGCTGCCTGGATGCCCTCCATCTCGCACTACCTGTTTCTGGATGACTGCCGCACACAGCGCCTGGTGATCGAACCCCGCGTGGATAACGCCAAGATGCTGCGCAACCTTGCCCAGTGCGGTTACGCCCACGTTAAGGCGTTCGACTTCCCCCATAAGCGGGCCATGCTCGGCATGCAGCTACGCGAACACTTTTTTAACGAGCGCAGTTGGATTCCGCTGCCTCCGCACCCGGGGTCAGCGCCACGACCCGACCCACGCTTCACTTTATAAGCACGTCAGCCACGAGGACTCTTATGCATATTCACGACTTGATCGGCATCGGCTTCGGCCCCTCCAACATAGCCCTGGCCATTGCGCTCGACGAGCAACGCCAGACAGGGCAAGCGCGAGATGCCTTGTTTATTGAACGCCAACCCTGCTTTGCCTGGCACCCGCATATGCTGCTGGAAAATGCCCATATGCAGATCTCTTTCCTCAAAGACCTGGTCACGCCCCGCAACCCAGGCAGCCGCTTCAGCTTTCTCAATTACCTCCACAGCAAAGGCCGCCTGCAGGACTTTATCAATCTGCAGACCTTCTTCCCCAGCCGTCACGAATTCAATGACTACCTAAGCTGGACGGCCAGCCACTTTGAACACCAGTGCGCTTACGGAGAGGATGTATTTGAAGTGCTGCCCGAAACTGACAACGACGAGGTCGCCTACCTCCGCGTTCGTTCACAGGATGAGAGCGGCGCGGTGCAGGAAAGGCTCACCCGTTCACTAGTGATTAGCGTAGGCGGCGCACCCAATGTGCCTGAATGCTTCGCTGGGCTAAAAGACGACCCCCGAGTCTTCCACTCCAGCCACTACCTTCGGGAGCTGGCGAAGCAAGATGCCCCCAAACGCATCGCTGTAATCGGTGCGGGCCAGAGTGCCGCTGAGATATTCCTTGATCTGCACAATCGCGAAGGCATTCAGGTGGATTTGATTAGCCGGGCATGGGCTTTTAAACCCTCGGACGATAGCCCCTTCGTCAACGAAATCTTCAACCCCGAATACACCGACTACGTGTTCAACAACCCCACCGGCCAGCGGGAAGCGCTGCTGCAGGAGTACAAAAGCACCAACTACTCAGCCCCTGACTTGGCGCTGATTCAGGAGATTTACGATGTGTTCTACCAGCAAAAAGTGACCGGTCAGGCCCGCCACCGCTTCCGCCGTCGCCATGAGGTTATCGGCAGTCAAGCAGGCCCTGAAGGCGTCGAGCTAAACGTGCGTGATTTGGAGACTGGCCATACGGATATCACCCGCTACGACGCCGTGGTGTTAGCCACTGGCTATGTACGCGACACCCATAAACGGCTACTGGCCCCCGTTGCGGACTACCTGCCTGATTTTGCCGTCAACCGCCACTATCAGCTTTACACCAAGCCTGAGTTCAAACCGGCTATTTTCCTGCAAGGCAGCTGCGAACCCACCCATGGCTTAAGCGATACATTGCTGTCGATTTTAGCAGCCCGAACGAGTGAAATTTGTGAGGCACTAGATCAGACAACTGCCTTATATGCTCCTTCTCCCTGTAAGCAAGAAGTCACCGCGCCATAGTGTTAGGTCGCCCCGATGTTTACAGAGTGTTGACATCGGGGTAAGGCTATTCATAATACAAACAATAACAATTAGTATTTATCAACATGACAAAATTAACTCTTCCAAGAGAGGGCTGGAGAGCTGACCCGGTTAATTTTGGCATTTAACATTCATTACGAAGCTGTTCATACACACAACACAGGCGTGATCGTGGAATATCAAAATGGTACTTTTTGTCGTTACGTACGCCATAAAACCACTGAATTATCGGGCACTCTGCTATTCAGTTTATTGATGAGTACCGTTTCAATGGCGGGAAATGAAAACGATGAAGCGCCATTAGCGACATTTGATTTCGCCATTGCGGAGACACTCAGCGCGATTGGTCATCCACCCAGGTTTTTAGCGGGCTTAAAGGGTTACGAAACCTACTCACGCCAGGAGGGCGTCATCCCCCTGGCGACTAATCTTGGTTCCCGTTTTCTTCCTAATTATGAGCTTCTAGCAAGCTACCCTCCCCAGCATATTCTGATTTCACCGCCCGCTCATGCCAGCTTACTGCCTAGACTCAGAGAAATTGCTGATGTTATGGAGTATCCGCTTTATAACTATGCCGATGGTGATGGCAACCATAGCGACTGGGAAACGATTGAGGCGTTGACTCGTCAGTTGGGTACCCTCGTCAATGACGCTGCCGCATCGGAGCAGTACATTGAGCAAACCAACCGTTACTTTGACGACTTAAAAAGCCAGCTCAGCAGCATCGACGAACCTGTCTTAATGGTACGCCTCGTGGATGAGCGCCATGCCCGTGTGTATGGCAAAGGAAGCGTGGAAGGAATGGTATTAAATCGCCTTGGCCTTCAGAACGCCTGGCAAAGCGACCTAGGCCAGTGGGGTATGACGACCGTTAGTGCGACTCCTCTATTTAGCATCGACGCTAAAATGATATTCCTTGAAAGCCCCTATGACCCTCCAGGGGGTCAGCGTCAACTACTCGCTGATGGCCAGTGGCGGCACTTATCCACCGTGAAAGAAGGCAACTATCTTATTATTTCTACCAACTACTGGTCTTGGGGAGGGCTACCTGCCGCACGGCATTTTGCCGACAGTCTTGCCAGCCATCTAATTGAAAGCGCCGCACCACCAGCAAGATAGGCGATGCGGCGCGAGCGATTAAAACACTTCGTTCAGTCTCTATCCGCTACCACTTGTAGGACACAGTGCCCAGCACGGTGCGTTCGGCTCCCCAATAGCAACGCCCTCCGTTGTTGCAGCGAGCAACATACTCGCGATCAAAGAGGTTATTGGCGTTGAGCTTGGCACTCCAGCTATTGCCAAAATCATAACCGATGGCCGCATCAACCAGAGTCTCACTGCCTACCTCTAGAGTTCCATAATCAAGACTCTCCGGCGGATAAGCGTAGGACTTACCCAAGTAGCGGACTCCAAGACCCGTTTGCAGGCCGTTCAACGCCCCTTGACGGAAGGTGTAATTAGCCCAGACAGAAGCCTGATGGCGCGGAATGCCGGTAATTTGCTCATCTTCTAAACGCGAACCGGCATCTTCGACAATCCTGGCATCGATATAACTATAGGCAGCAGTCAGGCTCAGGCTTTCGTTAATATCACTCTTAACCTCTACTTCTAAACCCTGGGATTGTGTCTCACCAATCTGGCGATAGTCACCGGAGCTGCCGTCGTAGCTAACGTCATCTTGCTTAGTAATGTCATAAGCAGACACTGTCATTTGGGTATTCCAGCCCTCAGGTTCATACTTCACCCCTAGCTCTACCTGATCACCGGTAATGGGTTTGAAATTGTCTTCAGTACTAAGTTGAACCGGTACGAAAGTAGTAGAGTAGCTCACGTAAGGAGAGATGCCGTTGTCAAACTGATACATCAACCCGGTTTGCCAACTGAATGCTTCGTCGGAGCGCTGAGTGTCGTTATTGGCTGCGGTATAATCATCGTATTCACTATCCGCCCAGTCGTAACGACCGCCCACCAATGCAATCAACCCGCCGATTTTACCCTGCCACTGAGCATAGGTTCCGGCCAAATTTTGCTTTAGATCGCCATCACTAGAGAGGCTGGAGGTTTGCGGCTCGCTGCTATACTGAGGGTCAAAAATATCAATAAGATAGAATTCACCACTGGCGATGTCACTGGCATACTGGCTCTGTAAGAATGACGTCCTATCGAAGCTGGCGCCGAACAACATAGTGTTTTCGAGCGCTCCGGTGGTCACATTGCCAACCACTTGGTTATCAATGGAGTAGATTCTAGACTCATTGGCCCGATCAAGATTATAGGCACCAATATTAGAGCCGTAACCTGCATCAACGAACTGTAACCAAGTTTCCTGCCGATCTACCAAAGATCGTGTATACCGCCCGTTTTGGCGAAACGTCCACTCATTATCAAAGCGGTGCTCGTATTCGTAACCCAATGTCCAAAATTCCCGCTCAAACCCATCCCAGTCCGGATGCCCCAAGTTAGTATCGGTAGCCAATTTACCGTCTGGGTTGTCGAGCAGCGTACCCGACGCCGGTAGCCCTAATTGAATCTCGGAGCTGTCCTTTTGATATTGTCCCAGCAGTGTCAGCGTATCCCTATCGCCAAGATCGATGGCCAACGACGGGGCAAAGTAAATTCGGTCATCCTCCATGCTATTGATTTGCGTATCAGCCTCGCGAATCAGGGACACCATTCGACCACGGACGCTACCATCTTCATTCAGAGCGCCCGACACATCAGAGGAGAACTGCCGGCGATCATGGGTTCCATAGCTAAGATTGACCTCTCCCTGCCGTTCATACGTAGGGCGCTTGCTAACCAAATTCACCATGCCACCGGGCACGTTTTCACCGTATAAAATCGATGTCGGCCCCTTGAGCACTTCAACCCTCTCTAAGCCATATGGCTCGGCCGAAGTGGCATAGGCATTAGACTGCACGCGTAAACCATCTCGATAGGTACCGTATCCGTAATCACGCTGGTTCATACCGCGGATATAGAAAATATCACCAGCAAGCGCATCACCACCAGGGTAGTTTGCACTGTTAACACCAGGTACGTAATCCAAAATGTTGCCCAGCGTTTGTGCCCCCTGATCCTCAATCTGGTTTCGCGTTACCACCGATATTGAGCGTGGTGTCTCGGACAGTGGAGTATCTGTTTTGGTTGCCGTTAGGCTACGTTCCGCCTGATAGCCCACATCCGGGCCCTGCGCCCCTACCCTTTCTGCGGTTACCGTTAGGCTCTCCAATTGCGAGATCGATTCTTCCTCCTGGGCTGCAGAATAAGTTGGCACTGCAGCCAATGTGGCGACCAATAATCCGCTCTGACAGGAGAAAGCGTATTTTCCCTTGAACATACAATATTCCCTCATTTAGAGTTTGAGAAGCTTATATTAAACAAAATTATTATGATTATCATTTGCATCTTATAGTAAAAACTTCCCTCTCATCAAGCTACCTTCGCCACCTTCTGTTAACGAACCCTGATACAAATCTCTCGAGTCAATTTAAGCACAGCGCCTCCTGTTACTGGTTAATACTGGAATAGGCAGTATGGGTGCCTACAGTACAAGTTTTTCTTAACTTCAAGGTATTGCAGGGCAATCTCAAAAATTTATCTTCAAAATAAAGCCTTCATAGATTCCCGCGATTGTTGTTCATCCCTTGCGCTTAATTGCTCTTCCAACTGGGATAACAGGACGCTATCAGTAATGATTGAGAAGTGATCATTGAGGGTCTCGATTGAGGTTTTCGGGATTCTATTCAGTTGATTCGCCAGCGCCTGCTGTTCTTCCCAAGCTCTTCCTGCCTCCCACCAGCATTTCACTTCGCAGTCCAACACTGGCAAGGCATCAAGCTGTAGTGAAAGGTGCTTCAAGTGCCGAGCCACGCAGAATATTCGAGCAAGCTCCTCGCTACCCAGTGCTGCGTAACCCTCACGACCATATGCATCAAAGGACGCCATTAACCTCGACAACTTAATAGCAACCTCTTCCTCACTCGCTTCTTCGTTGCTCTCCTCATTACCATCGAGCGCTTCAAGCGAAACACCTGGCAGTATCACTGATGCAAAGTTTACAAAATCTCGCTGCCAGCTATCCTCGCGGTGCAGTTCACCGCCAGGTATATAGGGATCTATCAAAACCAGTTGACTCACATCTTGCCCCAGCCCTTCAAGTCGAGCCGCGATCAGTGCTGCCAATGCTCCCCCAAGAGACCATCCCAATAGCCGATAAGGCCCCACTGGTTGTATACGACGTATCGTCTCCACATAGTTATCAGCCATTGTTTCAAGTGAGGTATCTCGATGCTTTGGGTCGGTCAACATTCGGCAAGATAGGCCGTAAACCGTACATATCCCCTGCAAACGTCGGGCTAACGGCTGATAGTCAAAAACCGTTCCCATTACGGCATGAATGCAGAACAGCGGCGCCTGACTGCGACACTCGCCATTGAGCATCACAGCCCCTTTGGGCAGCGCCCCAGGGTTATTCCTTACTCCCAGCAGATCAGCGATAGTCGGCTTCTGCATTAGGTCGAACAGGTTAAACTCAGGCCTCGGCAACTCTAGAGCCTGTACATGGCTCATTACTTGTAGACTCGAGAGAGAGTCTCCACCCAGCTCGAAGAAATTGTCGGTCTCGCCGACCCGCTCAACACCCAGTACTTCTTGCCATATCTCAGCGAGCTGTTGGGCTTCTGGTGTAGAGGGCGTCACATACTCGCGTTTTTCCTCAAAATCAGGTGCAGGCAGTGCTTTGCGATCCACCTTGCCATTGGCATTCAGCGGCAGTGCATCGAGAATGACTGCGACGCTCGGCACCATATAGC